>JAPFCT010000194.1 GCA_026169575.1 Faecalimonas sp. | reverse complement strand
GTTGTAACTCTGGCTATATTTGCCATTTTCAGACTGTACAGCAGTCTGTGGAGATTTGCCAGTGTGAAAGAACTTATTTATATTCTGGAAGCTTGTTCCTGGTCTCTTATTTTCAATATGCTTGCGTATTTTCTGATGTACCAGCCAATTTACAGAAGTTATTTTGTTATCTATTTTGTTGCTTTGTTTTTGTTTACCTGCATTACCAGGTTTGCATACAGATTTACGAGAATGGTTTATCGCAGAAACATTCATGGAGAACATATGCGGCATACAATGATCATCGGGGCAGGCGAAGCTTGTGACATTGTGATGAAAGAGTTGGAACTAAGTCAGGAACTTGATGCAAAGATCTGTTGCGTAATAGATGATGATCCGAAAAAACATGGTACCTATATCCATGGTGTCAGGGTTGTGGGAGGCAGAAATAAAATTCTGGAAAATGCAGTGCGCTATAAAATCGATGAGATTATTATTGCAATACCAAGCGCCAGAAAGAAAGATATACAGGCAATTTTAGAGATTTGCAAGCGGACATCAGCAGAACTGAAGATACTTCCGGGAGTATACCAGCTTGTAAAAGGGGAGGTAAGCGTCCAGAAACTGAGAAATGTTGAGATTGAAGATCTGCTTGGAAGAGAGCCGATAAAGACTAAAACAGAGGTAATAGGAAGATATGTATGCAATAAAGTTGTTCTTGTGACGGGTGGTGGAGGCAGTATAGGAAGTGAACTCTGCCGTCAGATTGCAGCCAACGGGGTAAAACGGTTAATTATATTTGATATTTATGAGAATAATGCCTATGATATTCAGCAGGAATTGAAACAGAAATATCCTGATTTAGATTTAGTCGTATTAATTGGATCTGTCCGTAACAGCAGAAAGCTTAACAGTGTATTTGCAAAATACAGACCTGATATTGTATACCATGCAGCGGCGCATAAACATGTACCACTTATGTAAGACAGTCCAAATGAGGCAATTAAAAACAATGTTTTTGGAACTTATAAGACTGCGCTGGCAGCGGATATGTATGGAGCAGAAAAGTTTGTACTTATTTCGACAGATAAAGCAGTAAATCCTACGAATATTATGGGGGCTTCCAAACGTATGTGTGAGATGATCATACAGACATTCAGTCACCATAGTAAAACAGAATATGTGGCGGTACGTTTTGGAAATGTGCTTGGAAGTAATGGAAGTGTTATTCCACTTTTTAAGAAACAAATTGCAGCAGGAGGACCTGTGACTATCACGCATCCGGACATTATCAGATATTTTATGACAATACCGGAGGCAGTTTCTCTTGTGCTTCAGGCAGGCGCCAGTGCAAAAGGTGGGGAGATTTTTGTTCTGGATATGGGAGAACCGGTTAAAATACTGGATCTTGCAAAAAATCTGATACGGTTGTCGGGATATACACTGGGGGAGGATATTGATATAAAGTTTACCGGATTAAGACCGGGAGAAAAGCTTTACGAGGAGATACTCATGGATGAGGAAGGTCTGCAGAGTACAGAAAATAAATTAATCCATATAGGAAAGCCGATCGACTTTGATGAACAGCAGTTTTTAAAGGATTTGGAAGAGTTGTACCGTGCAGCCTATGCGGAAGAAGAGGGAATGAAAGAAATTGTCCATAAGATTGTTCCGACTTATCATATCCGTCAGGAAGATATAGAAAGGGACCGGAAGATTGCAAGTGAACTGATGAAAGATTTTTCAGATACACGGTCAAAACTTCCGAGTGAATTTTTAAACAAAAGAAAGTAGGGAGAAGTTATGAGAGTAGAATTTTCACCGCCAGATATCACAGAAGAAGAAATTGCCGCTGTTGCGGATACACTGAGAAGCGGCTGGATCACAACCGGACCAAAGACAAAACAGTTTGAAAAGGAAATCGCACAGATGTGTCAGACAACCCGTGCGGTTTGCCTTAACTCGGCAACAGCCTGCATGGAAATGGCGCTGAGAGTTATGGGGATAGGACCAGGGGATGAAGTAATTACTTCTGCATATACATTTACTGCTACATGCAGTGTAATATGCCATACGGGAGCAACCCCGGTTCTGGTAGATACACTTCCGGATTCGATCAACATGGATCCACAAAAGGTAAAAGAAGCAATTACAGAG
The DNA here is from genome assembly GCA_026169575.1 of Faecalimonas sp. The sequence goes on along the minus strand of JAPFCT010000194.1, from coordinate 20,160 downwards.
AAAACAAAGGCGATCATTACGATAGATCTTGCAGGAATTATTTATCCTTATTATAAAGAATTATTTGAAATCGTGGAGGAAAAGAAACATCTGTATTGTGCGAAAACAAGTAAGCAGAAAGCGCTGGGAAGAATTCTGATTATGGCTGATGCAGCACATGCTTTTGGTTCGGAGCGCAATGGGGAAAAATGTGGACAGATTGCAGATATTACATGTTTTTCATTTCATGCCGTTAAGAATCTTACAACAGCTGAAGGCGGGGCGGTTACATGGAAAAGCCTAAAGGGGATAGAAGATGACGAAATCTATCAAGAGTATATGCTTCTTACTTTGCATGGACAGTCGAAGGACGCTTTGGCAAAAATGAAAGCAGGCGGATGGGAGTATGACATTGTTGCGCCATATTACAAAGCGAATATGACAGATATTATGGCGGCAATCGGTCTGGTACAGCTAAATCGGTATGGGAAACTTCTGGAGAGAAGGAAGCAGCTGATTGAGAGATATGACAGAGCATTAGAACCGTATCAGGTACAGGTGCTGAAGCATTTCAGTGAGGGAAACAAATCAAACGGACACCTGTACCTTGTAAGACTGAATGGTAAAAAGAGAGAAGAATGTAATCAAATCATTCAGGAAATGGCAGAAGCAGGCATTGCCGTCAATGTCCATTATAAGCCGTTACCGTTATTGACTGCTTATAAAAATATGGGATTTGCTATCGAGGATTTTCCGAATGCCTATAAAGTGTATGAAAATGAAATTACACTTCCACTTCATACATGTCTTACAGATGAACAGCAGGAATACGTAATAGATACTTTTCAGAAGCTATTGAGGGAACATGGATTATGTTAAGAAAATGGTCAGAACTACCAGAAGATATGAGAAACGATTCGGTAAGAGAATATTATGAAATTTTGAGCAAGAAGAAATCTGCTTTGCGTGTAAAACGCATGGCAGATGTGTTTCTTGTTCTTATTTTTATTATTTTATTATCACCGGTGATGTTTTTGATTGCCTGCTGGATCAAGCTGGACAGTAAAGGACCGGTATTTTACCGGCAGGAAAGAATAACGCAATATGGGCGGAAGTACCGGATTTTTAAATTTCGGACAATGATTACCGGTGCAGATAAAAAAGGACCTCTTGTCACAGAAAAGGGAGACAGCAGGATTACAAGAGTGGGAAAGAAGCTAAGAAAATTACGTCTGGATGAGATCCCGCAGCTGTTTAATATTTTGACGGGAGACATGACATTTGTTGGGACAAGACCAGAAGTACAAAAATATGTAGATTGTTATACCGATGAAATGAAAGCAACACTTCTTCTTCCGGCAGGAATTACTTCAAGTACAAGTATTGTATATAAGGATGAAGATGATGTGATAGAGTCTTATCTGCAAAAAGGTATGACAGATGTGGATGAGATTTATATGAATAAAATTCTTCCGGAGAAGATGAAGTATAATCTTGAATATATCAGGACATTCGGTTTTATAAGTGACCTGAAAATCATGTTACGGACAGCATTAGCAGTAGTAAAATAAAGTTATTGGAGCATAAAATCATGAAAAAAATCGCAGTAATTACAATGGGAGTTAAGTTAGATAACGAAAAAGGATATACAAGGTTTAAATTTTTGTCGGAATTTCTTGTGGATGCAGGATATGATGTGGATTTGATCACAACAACATTTCAGCATTGGGAGAAAGCGCAGAGAAATATTTCGGAAGTGCAGAAAACAAAGTATAAATTTAATTTGAAATTTATTTATGAGCCGGGATATAAGAAGAATATTGATCTTAGAAGAGTACATAGTCATAAAGTAGCTGCGAAAAACCTGACAGCATTGTTGGAAAAGGAAGGCGACTATGATTTGATTTATTGTGAAATTCCTCCAAATGATGTAGCGCTTGCCGCTGCAAAATACGCGAAGAAAAAAGGAATTCCGTTTGTACCGGATGTAAATGATCTGTGGCCTGAGGCGATGCGTATGGTGATGGATATTCCGGTTATCAGTAATGTGATGTTTTACCCGCTTCAGAGAGATGCAGAAAAAGTATATTCTCTTGTTTCCGGTATCGTTGGGACTTCGGATGAATACAGAGACCGTCCATTAAAAAACCAAAAACTGGATGTGCCAAAAGTGACGGTATATGTTGGAAACGAAATCAGGGAATTTGATGCCGGAGTAAAAAAATATTCTCCGGAAATCGAGAAAGAAGATGAGGAGTTTTGGGTCACTTATGCCGGAACAATCGGGACAAGCTATGATATCCGGACACTTGTTCTTACAGGGGAAGAATTGATCCGGAGAAGAAAACTGGACATTAAGATTAAAATTCTCGGAGGGGGACCTCTGAAAGAGGAGATGGAACAACTGGCACGGGAAAATCACTGTGAGAATGTAGAGTTTGTCGGTTATGTTCCGTATGAGAAAATGGCAGCATACCTTGCGAAATCAGATATCGTTGTTAATTCGTTTGTAAAGAAAGCACCACAGAGTATCGTAACAAAAATTGGCGATTACCTTGCTTCCGGGCATCCGATGATCAATACCTGCATGAGTCCGGAATTCCGAAAGAAAGTAGAAACAGATGGATTTGGAATCAATATTATGCCGGAAGATGAGGAAATTCTGGCAGATGCGATCGAGAAACTGTACGAGAGTAAAGAACTGCGGGAAGCGATGGGGAAAAAGGCGAGGGAAGTTGCAGAGTCACAGTTTGACAGACCGGAGTCATATAAGAAGATTGTAGAGTTAATCAGAGAACTGACGGAGAAATAAATTATGAGACCATTTTTTAGTATTGTAATGCCAGCATATAAAGCTGAGCAATATATTGCAGACACATTGGCATCCATTGAAAGGCAGTCCTTTCGAGACTGGGAGTGTATTGTAGTAGAAGATTGTTCTTCGGACCGGACAAAAGAGATCGTAAGAGAAGCTGCAATGAAAGATTTCAGAATTCGCTTAATTGAACAGCCAGAGAACCGTGGAGTCAGTGAGGCAAGAAATCGGGGGATCCGGGAGGCTTCCGGAGAATACCTATGGTTTGTAGATGCAGATGATACAGTCGAGGAAGATCTGCTTGAGAAGGTATATCAATCGCTGCAGAAGAATCGGGCAAAGCTTGTGTTATTTGGCATTGTTTTAGAATATTATGATCGGCAGGGAAATTTTTCTTATAAAGAGGTGCGGGTTCCTGAAGAAATGTATTTAACAAATCCAGAGCAGATTCATCAGCAATTAATCTATATGGAAAGGGAAACATTGTATGGATATCCGGTAAATAAAGTCTATGATCTGCAATATCTGAAGCAATTGGAAATTACTTTTAACGATTATAGAAAAGCAAAGTTTATAGAAGATATTTGCTTTAATATTGAATTCTGTATGGACATAGACAGTATGAATCTGCTGAATTTTGCACCCTATCACTATGCAAAAAGAGTGAACGGAAGCCTGACAAATGAATTTGTTCCGGATTACTATCAATTTTTGCGGAAGCGCATTCAGAAGCTGTATGAACAGTGTATCTACTGGAAGGCGGATACAGAAGCAAACAGACAGATTCTTGGAAGTCTGTATGGAAGGTATATTTTATCTGCAATGGAGAGAAACTGCGATCCACGTTCAGGGATGTCACATCGGGATCGAAAGGATTGGTGCAGGAAGTTATTTGGAGATCCTTTGTTTTTGGATTTAGTGATGGATGCTAAGGCGTATGACAGCAGAATGTTAAAAATTGCGTTGCGGATTCTGAGGACAAAAAGTAGTTTTCTCTGTCTGAGTTTTGCAAGGGCAATCCATATTGCCAGAAATCAATTTCCGATTTTTTATTCGAAAGTGAAGGCAGGGCGTTAAGATGAGTGAAAAGCAAAGAATATTGGTATATGGAATGTCAGATAATCCAGGAGGAATCGAGACTTACCTGAGAAATCTGACAAAAGAGCTTGCGCCGGAAATTATTCCGGACTTTGTCACAGATTTTTCCGGAGTTGCATATGAAGAAGAGTTGAGGAATTATGGATCCCGGATTTATTATATTGGAGCCAAAAGCCAGGGACTGTTTAGGCAGTGGAAAAAATTTAGAAAACTGTTAAGAGAACATCCGGAGTACCGGACTGTGTATGGAAATATTCTGAATGCAGGAACTGTCTTTACATTGATCATTCCGTGGATCTACAGAAGAAAAATTGTAATCCACAGCCACAATGGGGCGGCAGATAATGAAAAGATTCATAAACTCTGCAGACCATTTCTCAACGGTATCACAAAAGAATTTGTCGCTTGTTCAAAACTTGCGGGAAATTTTATGTTCGGGCAAAAGGTTATGAATCACACAGATGTGTTGATTATGCCAAACGCGATTGAAGCGGAAACATATGAATACAATCCGGACATTCGAGAAGAGGTAAGAAAAGAGTTAGAACTGAAAGATAAATTTGTAATTTGTCATGTCGGGAGAATTGCGCATCAAAAGAATCCGAAAGGTGTTATTGATATCTTTGGGAGCTGTCTGGAGGAAGAAAAAGACTGTGTACTTCTATATATCGGAACCGGAGAACTGGAGAAAGAAATCAAAAATTATGCAAAAGAAAAAGGGATTGCAGACAAAGTAAAATTTCTGGGAGTCAGAAAAGACGTCCAAAGACTGATGCAGGCGGCGGACTGCTTTTTGCTGCCGTCATTCTATGAAGGTCTTCCGATTGTTGCAGTCGAAGCTCAGGCGGCAGGTCTTCCGTGTTTCCTCTCAGATCAGATCAGTGAGGAGACAAAGCTTACAGAGCTTGTTGAATTTTTGAAGCTTGGCGATACTAGACTGTGGAGAAATGCAATATTGGAAAGCCGGGGAAAAGAAAGAAAATCTCGCTTGCAGGAGATCATCGGTGCGGGATATGACTTGAATCATCACGAGAAAAAAATAGAGCAATTAAAAAAGAAATTTTAAGATATGGGGAGTATCAGTGTGAAAAAATATTGTATTGTAGAAAAGGGATTAGACGAACAGCATGCAGGTTCTAAAGCAAGAAATGACGTGGCAGATACACTGATCAAAGAAGGATGGAATCCTCTGCGCGTCAGCCCTCCGGTCGTAAAGGAGAATGTAAGCTATGCAGAGCGGATCCGGATGGGATTGGTTCTGATGAAAGACTGGAGGAAGGTTATAAAAACAGTTGAGGAAGAAGATCAGATTTTGATTCAGTATCCATTGGAGATGTATCCAAAGGTTGCAATGTTGGCACTTAGATATATCAAACAGTTAAAAAGAAAAAAAGTAAAGATTATTATCTTGATTCATGATATAGAAAGTCTTAGGACACAAGATAAAAAGCAAAAAGAATGGTATCAGCATGCAGAAAAGTCATTTCTGTGCCTGGCAGACGATGTCATTGCCCATAATAAAAAGATGATCGGATATCTAAAAAAAATAGGGTTGGATACGAGAATACATTCTCTTGAGATATTTGATTATCTGCTGGAGGCGGAAGGCATTCAAAAAGCTGAAACAAAAGAGAATCAAAATGCAGTTATTATTGCAGGAAATTTGTCGGAAGAAAAAGCGGGATATGTGTATCAACTGGGTCAGGTAAATGCAGAGTTTTACTTATATGGACCAAATCTGAACGCAGAGGCAGTTAGAACAGATAATATTACTTACCAGGGTTCTTTCCAGCCAGATGACCTTCCGAGTGTATTGAATGGGAAATTCGGACTTGTGTGGGATGGAAAAAGTATTGATGAGTGTGGCGGAGAATTTGGACAATATATGCAATATAATAATCCACATAAGACATCACTGTATTTGGCAAGCAAGCTTCCGGTTATTGTATGGGAGAAAGCAGCGATGGCGGAGTTTATTAGGAAGAAGCATCTTGGAATACAAGTAGGATCGCTGAGAGAAATCCCGGAGAAGCTAGCGGCACTTTCTGAGGAAGCATACGATGAGATGCTTCAGAATGTGTCTGCTATGGGAGATAAGCTGAGAAAAGGAGAGATGTTGAGAAAAGTTCTGAGAGAGATAGAGAACTTAGAATGGGATAAGGAGATAGTAGAATAATATGAGAACAAAAAAAGTAGTATATGTTTTAGAGATTTTTTTTAAAATTAGTTTTTTATTATATGCAATATTGTCTACATGTAACTTGACATATGGAAAAGAAATTGTCTCTGTGATTATGTGGCCAATGTTCATATCAGGGGCAGTATTATTTTGCATTCGTGGACTGCAGATTAAGCAGTATATCAGGACACCGCATTTATGGATCTTAATCTGTCTATGCGGAAGTTATGTGTTTTCTTCTGTTATGAACTATGAATACTTTTCTAAAAGAGTAATTGTGACATTGATCTTCTGGATGTTCTATTTTGGAATTTTATATGCATCAAAAGAAACACAGTCACATCAGAAAACAGTCAAAGAATTCGAAGTATTTGGATATATATATATTATTTATGCACTGGTTATGGTAGTAATCAGTTTGAGTATGATGGTGGTAGGATATTCATCACATTATATTGATAAGAATAATGGGAATTACGAAATTTGTGCAGGATTCTATGATGGAAGACTTTGGGGAGCATTTCAAGATCCAAACTTGGGAGCAGTTGTCTGTTGCATTGCCATTATGTTATCTGTTTATTTTATTTGTAAATATAAGAACTGGATAAAAAGGATTGCATTTGTTACCTGTATTATAGTGTTTGTTTTCTACATTGCATTTTCCGACTCCAGAAATGGACTTGTAAGTTTATTGGCAGGAACGACTGTCTGGACTTTTGTTTATCTGCTTCAGAAAAATAAAGGGATCAGAAAGACCATTACTCATAGTTGTATTGCCGTGTTTGCAGGTGTTATCTGCTTTGTTGTGCCAATTTCTATTAAAAGTGGTTATAATTATCTGCTTCAAATAGAAAATCAGAAAAAAATACTAGAAGATAATAACGGTCAGGAAGGAAACAAGGTAACAAAGAATGAGAAAAAAAATATTCAACAGAATAATCAACTTTCAAAAGGTAATGGCGAAGAAAAAAAACAAACAGATTCAAATCAGACTATAGAAAATAAGACACAAAACAATAATTCATCATTGACTTCAAAGAAAAATGAAACAGAACAAAAAAATCTTGCACCGGTAAAAAGAGGATATAGCATGAAAGGGGACATTAGTAATCAGCGTTTCCAATTATGGGCAAGTGCGATTGAAGTGGGACTTAGCAGACCATTGACAGGAGTTTCATTTTATGGAATTGTTCCTTATGCAGAAAAAAATTTTCCAGATACATACATAGTAAATAATGATCACTGGGTGTACAGTACGATGGACAATGAATTGATGAATATATTTGTTGCGCAGGGATTTCCGGGATTATTTATTGTGATATGTTTGATTATTTCTGTCTTGAAAAATATTTTTTACAATATAAGGAAAGTAAAGAAAGAAGAATGGCTGGCAATGACCACGATATTGACGAGCGTAATAATATTGGCAGTAAGTGCAATGTTTCAGTCCACAATGTTTTACCAAAATGCAGCAAATGCAATTATTTTTTGGATGTTTTTAGGATATTTAGTTGTATTATTAAAAAGAGATCAGGAAAGCATGGGAGAAGAAAGCTAAGATGAGGAGTAGAATATAAATGAAAATCAGAACAATAAAATTTAATTTTATTATGAATGCTATTTTGACGGTCTCATCGATTTTATTCCCATTGATTACGTTTCCGTATATATCAAGGGTTCTTCTTGTAGAGGGAAGTGGAAAAGTGGCATTTGCGACATCCGTTGTTTCTTATTTTACAATGTTTGCAACATTGGGAATTCCGACTTATGGAATTCGCGAGTGCGCAAGAGTGAGAGATAATAAAGAAGAACTTTCACGGACAGTACAAGAACTTCTGATCATCAGCGGAATTACAACAGCAATTACATATGGAGTTTTTTTTCTTTTTTTATTTATAGTTCCACAGTTTAAGGGACAAAAAGAACTACTTATTGTTATAGGAGCCAGTATTGGTCTGACCACAATTGGAGTGCAATGGTTTTATAGCGCTTTAGAGCAGTACTCTTATATTACTGTCTGTGCAGTCTTGTTTAAAATTATAGGTCTCATTCTTATGTTTTTGTTTGTTAAAAAACCGGAAGACTATGTAATCTATGGAGCAGTCTATGTGATAGGGAGTTTTGGGTCGTATGTTCTTAATTTTTTGCGGCTGCGCAAGTTTATTACATTTAAAAAGCAGGGGAAATATAATTTACAGCGACATCGAAAAGGAATTATAACATTCTTTTTACTTTCTGTTGCGACGAGTGTGTATTTGAACTTGGATCTAGTGATGCTTGGTTTTATGAAAGGGGATGTCGAAGTTGGTTATTACAATGCAGGGATAAAGGTAAAGACAGTTCTTGTTACCTGTGTAACTTCGTTGGGAACAGTATTACTACCGAGACTTTCTTACTACATTCAACAGGAAAAGAAACAAGAATTTCAGAGAATGGTAACAAAAGCATTTCAATTTGTGCTGATAGTGTCTGTACCAATGATGATTTACTTTATACTTTATGCAAAAGAATCTATATTATTTCTTGCAGGGAAGTCATTTTTGCCGGCAACTGCTTCTATGATTATCTTAATGCCAACAGTGTTATTTATAGGATTATCGAATATAACGGGAATTCAGATTCTCACGCCTTTGGGCAGAGAAAATAATGTAGTTTGTTCAGTAGTGGCAGGAGCAATTTTAGATTTTATGGTAAATCTGATCCTGATTCCGGAGTTTGGTGCAGCGGGTGCTGCACTTTCAACAACAATGGCAGAAATACTTGTATTGATAGTTCAATGTATTTACTTAAGACAGCAGTTATGGGGAATAATAAAAGACATTCAAATTTGGAAAATAGTGGTTAGTGCAATAGGAGCTACCGTAGTTGGAATTGTTTTTCAGAGCAAAACACACATGGGAAGTTTCTTTACACTATGTGTGTCAGGAGTCTTGTTTTTTGGAACATATGGGGGTAGTCTGTTTATATTGAAAGAAGGCTCTATAAATGAAATTTTTAGTTAATCATCACTTATTTTCTTTGGAGTGTATGCAGGAATGCTTATGCTTCTGAGGGAAGAGCTGGCAGTAGAAGCGCTTAAAATCATTACAAAAAAGATAAAACAATAAGGTGAATAGAATATGAGTTTTACAACACAGATTTTTTTATTTACTTTTTTCCCGGTTTGTTTCTTGTGCTATTATATTGCGGAAATAATGGAAAGAAATAGATATGTACAGGGGATTGCCAGGAAACTGAGAATCAGGGATATTGTCCTCATTGTCTTCAGTATGGGATTTTATATGTGGGCATGTTTTGATGATATCTTTCGGTTGATAATATATATAATATGTATTTATGCGGCTGGAAAAATAATTGAGAGAAGGAGAAACGGAAAAGTTTTACTGCTTATCGAGGATAACGGGGAGGCTGCGTCTGACAAGACAGACAGATATAAAAAAATATCATGGGCATTGCCATGGTTATGTATCTCGGTAGCAGGTGTTGTGTTTTGTCTGATATATTTTAAATATACATATATCTTAGCGGATGTATGGAATTTTTTGTTCCGAAGGGAAATTAAGGCACAGAGCTATTTGGCTCCGTTGGGAATTTCTTTCATTACGTTCTCGGCTGTTTCCTATCTTGTGGATATTTACAGAGGAGATGAAACGGCAGGAAGTCTGTTGGACTGCGCCTTGTATCTAAGCTTTTTCCCGAAGGTAGTATCAGGTCCGGTTGTACTTTGGAAAGATTTTAAAAAGCAGATTTCTGTAAGAACGTGGAATATTGACAAGTGTGTTTACAGTTTAAACAGAATTATGCTGGGATTTGCTAAAAAACTGATTTTGGCAGATCAGTTTGGCGCTTTTATTGCCGGGGTTACTTTTTATAAAGGCGGGATGGATCCTCTTACAACATTGGGAACAATGTTTGCTTACATGCTTCAGATTTATTTTGATTTTTCAGGATATTCCGATATTGCGATTGGATTGGCGGGGCTGTTTGGATTTGAATTTAAGGAAAACTTTAATTTTCCATATTGCTCAAAGTCTGTTTCTGAGTTCTGGAGAAGATGGCATATTTCACTCGGAACATGGTTTCGGGAATATGTATATATTCCTATGGGAGGAAGCCGTTGTGGAAAAAGAATTACAATAAGAAACCAGGCAGTTGTATTTTTACTGACAGGTATTTGGCATGGAGCAGGCTGGAGTTATTTGCTATGGGGGGGAATTAATGGATTATTTGTTATACTTGAGAAACTTGTGGCGAATAAGAAGATCTATCAAAAAACACCAAATGTTGTAAAATGGTTCTTTACTATGACAATTACATTTATTGCATGGCAGCTTTTTAGATTTCCGGACATGGAAGATTTAAAAATCTGCTTTGGCAGTTTGTTTGCGCAGTATCCTTTAACAGAGTTACCTTATACATGGAAATATTATTTTGATGCAAGAATTATTTTTCTTATGATCGTGGGAACGTTGGGATCAACTTTATTTGGCTGGGAAAGACTGAAAACATGGTGCAAAAAAGCGACCGATTCTGGAATTGGATTTTTGATTCAGGAATTAGTTGTTTTTGTATTATTTATAGTTGCCATTTTATGTATGGTGAATTCTACATATAGCCCGTTTATTTATTTCCAGTATTAGGAGGTTTGAAGTGAGGATATTAAAGAAAATTACAATTTTTGTGTTTTGCATCATTCTGTTATTGCCGGTTTTCACATTTAACACAAAAGAGAATGCGATATCTGAGATTGATAACCGTGCTTTGGAGCAGAACCCGTTGACGGCAGATTCTGGTGAAGATTTTACTACAGCTGCTGAAAATTATGTCAATGACAGAATCGGTTTTAGAAATGAGATGATTCTGGATTATACGATTTTGAATGATAAACTATTCGGGAAAATGGTGCATCCATCTTATACCTATGGGAAGGATGGATATGTATTTGGCGCAGGATTAGATATGGGTATTCATTATAATGAATACCATGAAGTATTTGCGGATATGGTCAAAAAAGTACAAGACTACTGTGACGAGCGCGGTATACCATTTCTATTTGTATTTAATCCGGCAAAACCAGCAGTTATGACAGAATATATTGCGGAAGGAATCAATTATAATCGCGAATGGGTGGATGAATTTCTTGCGGCATTAGAAGAGAGAGGGATCCGTTATCTTGATAATACAGAAACACTGAAAGCTGTAAAGGATGCAGGGGAGAATGCATTTAATAAAAAATATGACGCGAACCACTGGAATGATACAGGTGCGTATTATGGAACGAATGCAATGTTGGAAAAACTGAAACAGGACATTCCTACAATCCATGTAAATACGGACGCAGATGTAACATTTACAGAGCAGAAGCAGGAATCTTTGTTAGTTTCCCGATTTCCTATTGATGAAATGGTGCCTGTGGCAAATATTGCTGCAGAGTTTGAAGATTTAAGTGAAAGTTATAGCAGTGAATTAGAACTGGATCAGTCCTATAACGCATTTGGCTATTACTTAAATCCCCAAAGGATAGAAGAAGGGGCACCAAAGGCATTAGTTTTTCAGGGAAGCTACATGAACGTATACGGATATCGATATTTGCAAAATGCGTTTGGACAATATATTTATGTGCATGACTACCAGAATATTTTAAATTTTCCTTATTATTATAATATTTTCAAACCGGACTGTGTGATTTTTGAGGTTGCAGAATATACACTTTCAGATGGTTATTTTAATTTTGAGAAAATGAAAGAATTACAGTTTAACTCCCCTTATTCAGCAGCAGTATCTGTTGCTGGAAAATCAGAAGAATACATGCCGCTGGGAGATATTAAGGTAAGCAGGGGCGAGACACTGACAAAGCTGGAATGGACCTGCACAGAAAAACTGGAACAGGCATGGATGCTTATGGGAAATTCAGAGTATGATCTAATTAGAACAAAAACGGGATATACAGTAACCGTGCTGACGGAAGAGTATGATAAATATAAAGACGAATTGGAAGTGGCAGGATTTGCAAATGGTACAATGATGCACTGGAGGTAGGAGATACTGCCTCAATGGAAATAAAAGCTGGAGGTAGGGATGAGAAGTATAATAGCAAAAAATATTACAAAAAAATGGGATAATAAGATTTGGGCTATAGTACTTAATATGGTGTTTTTTTTATCCATAGTATTAATCTGTGATATAAAATATGAAGTGTCAGATGATTTCGTAATGTCTACGATTATATCGGGGGCATATGGAAACGGGTATAATCCACACTTAATGTTTATTAATATTATATGGGGATATATACTGTTACCGTTTTATTATTTGATGCCACAGATAAGCTGGTATTTCATTGCACAGCTTTTAGTCTGCCTATTGTCGTTTATATTAGTATCTTACACCTTGTTAGAAAAATTAGAAAAACCGATAGCGATTTTATTTATTATAATTCTATTGACATTTTTTGCAGATGACGCATATATTTTAGTTCAGTTTACTAAAACGGCAATCATTGCAGTTGCAGGTGGAGGCAGTACTTTTTTATGGGCATTATTTAATAAAAGAAAAAGGAGTCTGCAAATTAGTTCAGCAGTTCTTGTACTTATCGGAACACTCATACGTTTTAATGTTATTTATATTGCGGGGGGCTTCTTTTTATTTATATTAATAGCAGAATTTCAAAAATTGATTAAGCAAAAAAACTGGTTTTTTTGTGGACGGGTAGTTTGTTGGGGAAGTATGTTGATTATATCAGCAATATTCATGAAAGTGGTTGATTCTTATCTTTACAATGCGGACAGGGAATATTCTCAGTACAGAGCTTATAGTGAGGCAAGAGCATCTGTAGTGGACTCAGAGGATTATGGATATCAAGCTTATAAGGATAAACTACAAGACATAGGAATTTCTGAAAATGATTATAAGATCATGCGCTCATGGAATTTTGCTGATAATGATATTTTTTCAAAAGAAGTTCTGGAGCAGACAGGAAATATAATTAAAGAACATAAAAAGGAGGTTGGAATTTCAAAGGAAAAAATATTAGAAGATATACAAGTCAGAGGAACATTGACATATCCGATTTGCCTGATATGTTTGTCTGTACTATTGGCAGCAGTTTTATTATTAAGAAAAGAATGGTTAATAGATACGGGAATTATGTTGCTTGCGGGGGTATACCTTTTATACTTTTTCGCAGCTGGGCGAACTGTGTATCGAGTAGAATATGGAATTTTTTTCTCAGCTTTTATCGTGATGCTGTATTTTTGGAAAAGTAAAGACAGAGGTATCGCAGAACAAAATGTTGAAACAAGAAAGAAGTGTGCTATACTTATAATGATATGTTTGATCATAGAAGGAATGATTTATATTCCGGATAGAACGTATTTAGATAATACCAGTGACAGCCGAAAAGAATATATAGAAAGTTTTTTCTTTGAATCATGGAATTATGATGCAAGAAGATATAGGAAGAATGTTAATAAAGGTGAAAAAAGCATAGATTTAATAAAAGAGATTAGCGATCATAAAGAGAATTTTTACTTTATGGATTTTCAAACAACGATACAAGTTTTGTATTATGATTGGAATCCATTTTATACGTTGCCAGAGAATTTTTATGATAATGTACTTTACTTTGCAGGAATTACGACAAACTTTCCCGACTGTAATAAAATTTTAAAGGAGAGAGGTGTTGAAGATCCTTTGAAGGATTTAGTTCAGGACGGAGTATATCTTATCGATTCAGAGTATAGAACGTTGGAGCTTAAAATTAAATTTTTACAAGAGCATTATTATCCGGAAGCCCGGGCTGAATTATATAAAGAGGTGAATGGGTATCAAATCTGGAAGGTCTATGAAGAGTAAGAGAAAGGGGAAAATACAAATGATTAATTTTAATGTACCTCCGGTAGTTGGAAATGAGTTATCATATATGGAGGAGGCAATTAAAAACAGGAAAATTTGCGGAGATGGAATATTCACAAAAAAATGTTCCTCCTGGATGGAAGAAAAAACAGGCACAGCAAAAGCTTTACTGACAACATCTTGCACACATGCTATTGAAATGTCAGCTATTTTATCAAATATTCAGCCGGGAGATGAGGTTATTATGCCTTCCTATACTTTTGTATCAACGGCGGATGCATTTGTATTGCGAGGAGCAAAAGTCATTTTCGTAGATATCAGACCGGAGACTATGAATATTGATGAAAGACTGATAGAAGAGGCTGTTACTGAAAGGACGAAAGCTATTGTTCCGGTTCATTATGCAGGAGTATCATGTAAGATGGATGAAATTTGTGATATTGCAAGCCGATACAACTTATCTGTGATTGAAGATGCAGCGCAAGGTGCTATGTCTTTTTATAAAGGGAAACCGCTTGGTACATTGGGAGATTACGGATGCTATAGTTTTCATGAGACAAAGAATTATAGCATGGGGGAAGGGGGAGCCCTTTTAATTAAAGATCCTGAAAATATAGAACGGGCAGAGATTATCCGGGAAAAAGGAACGAACCGCAGTAAGTTTTTTAGGGGACAGATTGATAAATATACATGGATGGATGCAGGTTCTTCTTATTTACCGAGTGATCTTAATGCAGCATATCTTTGGGCACAGCTGGAGAAGGCAGATGAAATATTGAACGATAGAATGGCATCATGGAATTTATATAATCAGTTATTGAAAGAGTTAGAAGAAGAGGGATATATCAGATTGCCAGAGATTCCAGAAGAGTGTACACACAATGCACATATGTTTTATATTAAAACAAAAGATTTAGAAGAGAGACAAAATTTAATAAGTTTTCTTAAAGCTAAAGGAGTTGGAGCAGTTTTTCATTATATACCACTTCATTCTGCGCCGGCAGGAAAAAAATATGGGGAGTTTTTTGGAAAGGATATATATACAACATCTGAAAGTGAAAAATTATTAAGATTGCCACTATACTATGGTCTTAAAGAGACGGATGTTATGTATATCGCTGAGCAAGTTAGAAAGTTTTATAAGGGTTAGATTAAGATGGAAAAGCATTGTGTGATATTTGGAGCAAATGATTTTGGCAGTATGATCAGGTTTTATGCTGAAAAATATATGGATATTTCCGTAGAAGCATATACTTTAGATCAAAAATATATAGTGGATCCGATTAAGGATGGTATTCCAGTGGAAGGGTTTGAAAATCTGCAGGAAAAATATCCGCCGGACCAGTATTCGATTATACTTGCAATCGGATATAAATCTATGAATGATATCAGAAAAGAAAAGTATTATCAGGCAAAACAAAAGGGATATTATATTGAAAATGTGATACATCCTTCAGCAATAATTGAATGTGCACAGATGGGAGAAGGAAATATCATATTGGAAAATGTAGTAATGGCTTATGGAACTCAAATTGGTAATGCAAATATTTTTTGGAATGGATGTCAGATTTCACATGAATCATGTGTGGGGAACTTTAACTATTTTGCACCAGCTTGCGTTATAGCTGGGAAAACAACTATAAAAAATAATTGTTTCTTGGGAATTCAGAGCGCAGCCAGGGGAAATAGAGTTTTAGAAGATTATACGCTGATTGGCGCTGGAGCATATATGAATGATTCAACTCAGAGGGAGGGGGTATATGTGCCTGCGAGAACTATCAGGCTGGAAAATAAGAGGAGCAAAGATTTTTTTTAGAGAAGGAGAAAAAATGAAGACAATAATGGTTGTTGCAGGAGGAACATGGCAGGTTCCTTTGATTAAAAGAATAAAAGAAATGGGGTATAGGGTAGTTAATACAAATCTGTACTCTGATTCTCCAGGATTTCAGTATGCTGACCAAGTCGGTGTTATGGATGTGTTGGATAAAGAAAGCAATTTGAAGTTTGCAAGAGAGAATCAGGTGGATGCCGTATTGACAGAGCAAAGTGATATAGCGGTTCCGACAGTAGCATATGTAGCAGAAAAAATGGGTTGTCACAGCATAGGGCGAGACATGGCAGAACTTTTTACAAATAAATATAAAATGAGGGAATTTTGCCAAAAAAATAATTTTTCTTTCCCGGAATATTGCTTGTGTGAGAATGTTGAGCAGGCGGTGAAGTTCTTTCAGAACCTGGGAACAGATGTGATTATTAAGCCTCTGGATTCGCAGTCAAGCAGAGGGGTTTTCACGATCCGTACTGAAGAAGAGATGAGAAGCATGTATCCAATAGCTGAAAGATATACGAATAAGGGGAATTATGTTCTTGTAGAAAGATATATAAGAGGTACAGAGTTTACTGTAGATGGTCTTATATTGAGTGGCAGGCATCATACTTTAGCTATCTCAGAAAAGTCGCACTTTGAATATAATCCTAATATTGCATCAAAGTTGTTTTTTACATATCAAAATGAAAAATTTGATTATGATTGCCTTAGAGACATAAATAATGCTATTATTGATAAGTCAGGTTTGAAAAATGCTCTGACACATGCAGAGTACAAATTTGAAGAAGGCAAATTTTATCTGATTGAGATGGCAGCAAGAGGAGGTGGAACGAGGATAGCATCGGATGTTGTTCCTTATGTTTCAGGTGTGGATAATTATAAATATTTGATTGAAGCTTCTATAGGAGTTCAAAAGCAGATACAAGAGGAAGAATTAAATGTACAAGAAGAGTATAAAGAACGCTGTGCAGTCCTGAGTTTTCTGGACATAGAATCCAATGGAAAGCGGATAGAAAAAATAGAGGGAATAGAGAAAATAAGAGCAATTCCGGAAGTAGTAGCATTTGAAACAGAGTTTTCAGAAGGTGACATTATCGAACAGGCTCAAGACGACAGATCTCGTGTCGGGTTTTATATTATCTGTGCAGAGAGCAGAGAAAGACTGGAAAAAATTACAGAAATGATCAAGAGAACTTTTAAAATTACATTTAAGTAAATATGATGAAGAAAGGGAAGAAACAATGGATATTAAAAAAGAAATTATTGAAAAAATTAGAAAGAACAGAATTTCTACAACTGAGGTTGCAGATTGTTTAGGAAAAACAGGATTATTTGAAAATGCACACTGCGTCAATAGAGGGCATTTTGCTGTTGGAAATGTTAAATGGATTTATGCGTATAATGAATCCAACTGGAGTATTCATGAACAGGCGAGAGATGTGCAGGCGGGAGATGTTGTGATGATTGAGGCATTTAATTGTAACAACAGAGCAACGATTGGAGAATTGGTATCAAAATTTATGATTTTATATAGAGAAGCAGTGGGAATTATCTCAAATGCTCCTTTACGTGATGGCAATGATTTGATTAAACAGAATTATCCGGTTTGGTGCAACGGCTTTACTCCTGTTGGGTGTTTCAACAAAAAAATTGAGGAGCCGTTAGATCGAGAAATTTGTCGTGCTCATAGAGAAAAATACGATGGCAGTATTGCTGTCTGTGATGATACGGGCGTAGTTATTATTCCGAAAGAGCACCATACCGAAGAGTTCCTTGAAAAACTTGATAATATAGAAAAGCAGGAAGACACTTGGTTTGAGTGTTTGGATAGAAGAAAATGGGATACATACGATATTGTTTGCCTGAAAAGATATTTGAATGAGTAGGAGAAAAGGTAATGGATCTGTCTTTTGTAATACCATGTTATTGTTCGGAGAAAAACTTACAATATGTGGTAGATGAAATTAGAGAAGCAATGAAAAAGAGACCATTATTCCAGTATGAAATTATATTGGTTAATGATAATTCTAAAGATAACACAAAGCAGTTGATTGAGAAAATGGCATCTGAAGATTCAAGAATTATAGGGGTCAATTTTTCTAAGAATTTTGGACAGCCGAATGCATTGCTGGCAGGATTTAGAATTGCACAAGGAAAATATATTATGACATCTGATGATGACGGGCAGACACCGGTGGGAATGGTCTGGGATTTTTATGATAAAATTCAGGAAGGCTATGATGTGGTTTGCGCAAAATATACAGAGACTACTCAGAAATCAAAAGTGAGACGACTGGGAACGGAATTAAATGAATTTATGATGTACCATATGATTGATAAGCCGAAAAACCTTAGGTTATCCTCCTTTTTTATGGCGAAGAAATTCGTCATAAAGGAGGTTGTAAAATATCAAAATGCGTATCCATATCTTGCAGGATTATTGTTGCGAACAACTAGTAAAATTACAAATCTGGAAATTAGCCAGAGAGAAAGAAGAGAAGGGAATAGCGGATATACGTTTCAGAAGTTAATAAAATTGTGGCTGAATGGGTTTACAGCCTTTTCGGTAAAGCCATTAAGAATAGGTATTGCTTTAGGATTTGGAAGTTCAGCGATAGGGATTTTTGTTGCAATAATTACTTTGATAAGAAAACTGATTATACCAACGATTAAAGTAGGATATACATCCCAGATTGCGGTAGAGTTGATTCTGGGTGGATTGATTTTGGGGGTTTTAGGTATTATTGGAGAATATGTTGGAAGAATTTATATGTGTATAAACAGAAAACCTCAATATGTAATTGAAAGTATTATTGGAAGAGAAAAAGAGTATGAAGAATTTGAATAAGAATATTAATTATGTGAAGGGCAAAAGAACTATAAAATTTCTCTTAATGTGCGGGATTGTCCTTTATCCACTGATCACTAGTTTTTTTGGGATTGATCTGGGGGATACGGGCATTCATATGTTTAACTATGAAAATATTTTCAGCAATCCGGATAAAGTGGGCTTTACTTCGTATTTCACGAGTGTTGTGGGAAATATATGGATGGTATTTTTTGGCGGCTTAGGGATTTGGGGTTTGAATTTGTTGGAAGTTGTTATTGAAATTATCATGGCAGTAATTGTGTATAAGACTTTTGGAAAAGCTCTCGGGGAAATACAGACATTATTTGGTATTTTTATAGCAGTACTAGCCTCAGATACTTATCTTAATGTATTTAATTACCACCAGTTCAATGTACTTCTTTTGCTATTAATTCTTAGCTGTCAATATAAGGCAATTATAAAAGATAAAAGAATATTTAGTTTATTTGCAGGTATTTTCTTTACAATAGTTGTCTGTTCCAGAATGGGAAGTATTACAGCGATTGTAACATGTTTTTTATATGTTTTTTGGTATATGTATGAGAACAAAGACGTAAAATTTCTTCTTAGACATGTAGGATTTTTCCTGGCAGGAATGCTGGGAATGGGAACTGTGATGGCCGGGATTCTGCTTGTTTCAGGTCAGACAGAGTATTTTATAGCGAATATATCAAGACTGTTTGGGCTGGCATCTGCTTCCGGGGGCGGATACAGTATGGGAAATCTCTGGTCCACATTCATTTTTGGTAATTTGGATGCCATTGCTTCGGGATTTATATTTTTATCTGCCGGGATTGTATTAATTCTGGGGTTTGGAATGATATTAACTTCGAAAGAAACAGAGATTAAAAAAAGGATTTTTAATATTCTGTTCGGAATCGTGACGGTCGTGATTGCAGGATATCAGTTAATTTATGCTTATGATGTAAATGAGGCACCGAATTGGCCACAAATGACGACAGGACCATCATTTTTCATTGGTTTGTTTTATGTGATTACGTTTTTCACTATTTTTTATCATTTGCATGCAAAAAATGGGAAAATGGAAATTGCATTGATCGGAGTGGCGGCTGTAATATTACCGCTTTTGACGATCGCAGGTTCCAATACAGGGACGAAACATGTGATTTTAGCTTTCTGGTTGATTGCTCCACTGTCAGTTTCTTCTGTTTTGATTCTTTTAAAAAAAATTTCTGTACAGCATATAAATGACATGATTTCAAAGTGTGGTATTGCTATTAAATACGGTGCAGTGGTTTTATCTATTTTTGTTCTATGTATGAGTGCTGGGTACAAATTTTTCGATATGATATATGTAACAACGAACTTTGACAGTGCAGACAGAAGTTCATTAAAATACTCTATTGAAAATGATAAACTGAAATTTATGAAGACAACAAAGAGAGAAGCTGACGCAGTAAATGGTACTTTGCAAGCAATTTCCAGTCTGCAGGAGAAAGAAAAGGAAGAAGAAAAACTTATGGTTTTTGGAGGTTCCATATTACTTTATTCGCTGACGGATATGGAGGCTTATGTAC
>JAPFCT010000143.1 GCA_026169575.1 Faecalimonas sp. | reverse complement strand
GCCATACTGCATATCTGTCCTTTTTCATCAAAAAGAATACAGCGGTTGCTTGTCGTTCCCGCATCCAGCGCCATTATATATTTTGCCATGCCGCTTCCTCCTCGTTTCTCTTATTGTTTCCAAATTTATTTTCACATCCCCGGATTCTTATACTCTCCCGTGTTTTCCATTTTTCTCCTGCGAAATCCCTTTCATCGTCAGCTGGATCCGTTTTTTCTGCACATCGACACTCATAACCTTCACATCCACAATGTCGCCGACACTCACTGCCTCCAGCGGATGCTTGATAAATTTCTTATCCGTGATCTGTGAAATATGTACCAGCCCGTCCTGATGGACTCCGATGTCCACAAACACGCCGAAATCGATCACATTTCGGACTGTTCCTTTTAAGATCATTCCCTCTGTCAGATCTTTCATTTCCAGCACATCCGTCCTGAGGATCGGTTTTGGCATCTCCTCACGGGGATCTCTGCCCGGTTTCTCCAGTTCTTTTACAATGTCCTGAAGCGTGATCTCTCCGATTCCCAGTTCTTCCGCCAGCTTCTTTGCATTTTTAATTGTCTTGGAAAGTCCTCCAAGCCCGCCGCTGCGGATTGCTTCTGTGGAAAATCCCTGCTGTTTCAAAAGCTTTTCTGCCGCCTCATAAGACTCCGGATGAACACTTGTCGCATCCAGCGGATTTTTCCCGTCTGTGATCCTGAGAAATCCGGCGCACTGTTCAAATGCTTTCGGTCCAAGCTTTGCAACTTTTAACAATTCCTTTCTTGCCTGGAATTTCCCATGTTCTTCTCTGTATGCCACAATGTTTTTTGCGATTGTGCTGCTGATTCCGGAGATATAGGAAAGAAGCGGCGCCGATGCGGTATTTAAGTCTACCCCGACCCGGTTGACGCAGGCTTCTACCACTCCCGAGAGCGCCTCGCTTAATTTCTTCTGGTTCATATCATGCTGATATTGTCCGACACCGATGGATTTTGGATCGATCTTCACAAGCTCTGCAAGCGGATCCTGCAGCCTTCTGGCAATCGATGCCGCACTTCTCTGTCCCACATCAAAATTCGGAAATTCCTCCGTCGCCAGCTTGCTCGCAGAATAGACAGAAGCCCCCGCCTCATTGACGATCACATACTGTACGTTCTCCGGGATCTCCTTTAACAGTTCCACAATGATCATCTCCGACTCCCTCGATGCCGTACCATTTCCGACAGAGATCAGAGTAATATGATACTTGCGGATCAGCTTCTTTAACGTATCTTTTGCCGCCTGGATCTTCTGCGGTGTCGTCGGAGCCGTCGGGTAGATCACCGTCGTATCAAGCACCTTTCCGGTCTCGTCTACAACTGCCAGCTTACAACCGGTACGAAATGCCGGATCCCATCCAAGCACAACCTGTCCGACGATCGGCGGCTGCATCAGAAGCTGTTCCAGATTTTTCCCGAATACTGTGATCGCGCCATCCTCTGCCTTTTCCGTCAGGCTGTTCCGGATCTCACGTTCAATCGCCGGGGCGATCAGTCGTTTGTAGCTGTCTTCCACCACTTCTTTTAACAGCTCTGCCGTATATGGATTCTTCGAAACAATGATCTTCTTCTCCAGATAGCGCAGGATCTTCTCCTCCGGCGCCTCGATCTTCACATTCAGGATCTTTTCTTTCTCCCCGCGGTTCAGCGCAAGAACTCTGTGTCCCGCCAGTCTGCTGACCGGCTCCTCAAAAGAATAGTACATTTCGTAGACAGACTGTACACTGTCATCTTTTGCCGAGGCAATCAGCTTTCCCTCTTTCATCGTCAGATCCCGGATATAGATCCGGTAGTCTGCCTCATCAGAGACTGCCTCTGCAAGAATATCCTTCGCACCTGCGATCGCTTCCTCTGCCGTATGTACTTCTTTTTCTTCTGAAATATATGTTTGCGCCTCTTCCTCGAAAGGTTTCTGCAGCTTCTGGAGCATCAGAAGCGCCGCCAGAGGTTCCAGACCTTTTTCTTTTGCGATCGTAGCCCTCGTCCGCCTTTTCGGCCGGTATGGACGGTACAGATCTTCCACGACAACAAGTGTCTGGGCATTTACAATCTGCATCCGCAGCTCTTCTGTCAGTTTTCCCTGCTCCTCGATCGAAGCGAGCACCTGCTCTTTTTTCTCTTCAAGACTGCGCAGATACGTCAGCCGCTCATGCAGACTTCTAAGCTGCTCATCATCCAGAGATCCGGTTGCCTCTTTCCGGTACCGTGCGATAAACGGGATCGTATTTCCCTCATCGATCAGCCTGACTGCCGCCTCTGTCTGCCACTTCTTTACTGCTAACTCTTCCGTGAGTTTCTGAATTATATCCATACTGTTCTTTCCTCTCTGCTTTTTATACTGTTACGGTTTATTATAGCCTATCCGGAACCCAAACGCAAAATCAAATTCACAACAGAAAAGGAAAGACTGCTCTCCCGTGAAGATACCGTCTTTCCTTTTCACTTTTCTCTGTTCCCATGATCATATTTGTTTATCGCATGTTCTGTAGATCTGTCAAAATTTTTAACTGAAGATCCCGATGCCGAGCAGTACGATCAGAAGAACGATCAGTACCGCGATGAAACGATCCATAGATTTCAGTGAAATATTGATTCTGGAATACAACGTCTCTCTGCTCAAAAATCCGGTCTTCTTTTCCGCTTCTTCCGGCTTTTGCTCCTGCATCTGTTCTCCTGCTTCCTCCTGCGCTGTCATTCCCTCTTCTTCGTTCTCTTTGATCCCATATTCTTCTATTTCCTGTTCATGCTCTGCGCTTCTTCTCTGTTCTCCGCTCATAGACTGCCCCTTTCTAAAAAATTCCCCATGCAGATCATGAGATTTACATGAGGAATTGATATTGTCCTTCTGACTATTATTTCTTTGCAAGATATTTTCTTACGTCGATAGATACTGCAAGGATAATGATAATACCTTTGATGATATATTGCAAGTATGGGTTGATTCCGAGGAAGTTAAAGCTGTAGTTGATTACCTGAAGGAGAACTACACCGAGAACAACTCCCGGGATCGTACCAACACCACCGTTGAATGATACACCACCGATGACACAGCCTGAAATCGCATCCAGGTCATAGTTTAAACCTGTACCTGTATTTACAGACTGGATACGTCCTGCCTCTAAGAAAGCTGCAAGTCCGTAGAGCACACCGGCTACCAGATATACGCCCATAATGTTCTTTGTGATATTGACACCGGATACTGCTGCGGCTTCTTTATTTCCACCGATCGCAAACATATTTTTTCCAAGTGTTGTCTTATTCCAGATGACCCACATTACCGTTGCAGAAAGTGCAAAGTAGATGATCAGGTATGGAAGTTCAAAACTTCCGATCTTGAAAGATCCGTTTACAAAGTTTAAGAATTTCTCATTGAAAGAAGACAATGCCTGTGCTCCGCCTTCCTGGCTGTCAATGTAGATACATGTTGCACCGAAGGCGATCGTCTGTGTACCTAAGCTGACGATAAATGCGTGTAAGTTTAATTTCGCAACACCAAATCCGTTGAGCGCACAGAATGCAACACCGATCAGGATACTTGCTGCCAGAGGTAAGATCAACGGAAGATCTTTTGTGATCTCCGGATACATTCTGGAAGCATATGTTGTTGCCTGTACAAGAGAAGCTGATACAGCGGCACAACATCCGAGGATACGTCCTGCGGAGAGGTCGGTTCCGGCAAGTACGATCATACCGGCAACACCGAGTGCAAGGATACCTCTTGTAGACGCCTGGGTTAAAATCTTAATAAAGTTTGACGGATGTAAAAATCCTGGTTCAATGATGATGACTACGATGATCATCAGTCCTAAAATTATGTATAACGCATAGTTTAATAAAAATTCGTTGAGATTAAATTTTTTCTTTTCCACGTCGACACCCCCTGTGTTAAATGTATTTTGCAGCCAGTCGCATGATTTCTTCCTGCTCCTGTCCGTGATAATCCTTCTTCATGTCCAAGATACCTGCCACACGGCCGTTGCTCATAACAAGGATACGGTCACAGATACCGATCAGCTCCGGCATTTCCGAAGAAACTACCATAACGCCTTTTCCTTTTGCGGCAAGATCGTTGATCAGCTGATAAATTTCAAATTTTGCGCCGACATCGATACCTCTTGTCGGTTCATCCAGAAGCAATACTTCCGGCTCTGTCAGAAGCCAGCGTCCGATGATGACCTTCTGCTGATTTCCTCCTGAGAGAGATTTGATATGTGTCTTAGACGAAGGTGTCTTTACATGCATACTGTCGATCACCCATTTTGCATCTTTCTCCATCTTCTTTGTGGAGAGAAGACCGCATTTCAGATAAGACTTCATGTTTGCAAGCACCGCATTAAACGTAATACTCTGGAGCGGAATAATACCGGTTGCACGCCGCTCTTCTGTCAGAAGTGCAAATCCATTTTTGATCGCCTGACGGGAATCCTTGTTGTAGATTTCCTTTCCGTGCAGTTCAATCTTTCCGCTTCCTCTGTGTGCGATCCCGAAAATCGTCTCAAGCAGCTCTGTTCTTCTGGAACCTACAAGACCTGCAACACCGAGCACTTCTCCTTTTCTCAGTTCAAAGGAAGCATCGATACAGCTTGGCATGTATTTTCCGGTCAGCCCTTCTACTTTCATCAGCACTTCTCCCGGCTTATTTGTCTTCTCCGGGAAACGCTCTGTCAGGTCACGGCCTACCATGAGCTTGATGATTTCATCCATTGTGATATCTTTTGCCGATTTTGTTGCGATCCACTTTCCATCACGCATGATCGTAACATCGTCCGAGATCTCCAGAATTTCTTCCATTTTATGGGAAATATATATGATACCAACTCCACGGTCACGAAGACGGTTGATGATCCTGAATAAGTGTCCGACTTCTTCCTTCGTCAGAGAGGAGGTCGGCTCATCCAGTACAAGGATCTTTGCATCATAAGATGCTGCTTTTGCGATCTCTACCATCTGTCTCTGGGAAACAGAAAGTTCTCCGATGATCGTTTTTGGATCTACATCGATATCGAGATCTGCAAAGATCTTCTTTGTCTCCTCGTAGCATTTCTTATCGTCGATAAAGCCGCCCTTTTTGATAAATCTTCCAAGCCACAGATTTTCCATTACGCTGCGCCGTAATACCTGGTTCAGCTCCTGATGCACCATCGCCACTCCATTGTCGAGCGCCTGCTTCGGATTCATAAACCGCACCGGCTTGCCGTCGATCTTGATCTCCCCGGCATCCTCTACATAGACACCGAACAGACATTTCATCCATGTACTTTTTCCCGCTCCATTCTCTCCCATCAGAGCGTGGACGCTTCCTTTTTTCAGCATTAAATTTGCTTTATCGAGTGCTTTGACACCTGGGAACTGCTTTTCAATGTTCGTCATTTCCAGAATATATTCTGACATTTTTTCGCTCACCACTCTTCCTTATACTTCGGAGTGCGTTTGAAAATTGCGGAAAAGAACTTTCAAATGCACTCCAGAGCATATCTCTTTCCTCTGATACACTCTATGAGAGGTGGTACAAGAATCATTGCTCCTGCACCACCTCAGTTATTTGTTACATGTTACAAATGAATCTCAAAATTATTTTGTGATAGGTGCGTATGGAATACGAACTGAGAATCCGTCTTCTGCCATTTCGTAATCTGTTCCTTCAATAAAGTCTTTTCCCTGAGCTGCGTTTGCACCGATCGCAACAAGTGCTTTACCCATTGCATCTCCGTCCTGTTTTACAGTACCTGCCATTTTTCCTGATTTGATTGCTTCCATACCAGCTTCTGTTGCGTCAACACCGAATACCGGAGCGTCAGATTTTCCATTGATACCTGCGATTGCTCCAAGCGCCATGTCGTCGTTGTTACAGAATACAGCTTCGATCTTATCTCCGTTTGCAGACATCTGTGCTTCCATCTGTGTCTGAGCCTGGTCTGTCATCCAGTTTGCAACAAGTGGTTCGATTCCCATATCGTCCATGACAAGTCCACGTTCCTCTGCCTGTTTTACCGCATATTCTGTACGTGCCTCAGCTTCCGGGTTACCTGGCTCTCCTTTGAATACGATGTACTGGATCTTTCCATCTCCGTTTTTGTCGATTGCTTCTTTGTCTGCCTCATACATATCAGCAAGCATATCTCCCTGCATTACGCCGGCTTCTGAAGCTGTTGTTCCAACGAAGATACCTTCGCAGGATTCTACAACTTCTTTTGCAGGCTCTCTGTTGAAGAATACTGCCGGGATATCTGCTTCTTTTGCTTTGTCAGCAAGTCCCTGCGCAGAACCTGTATCTACTGCATTGATCAGAAGTGCGTCTACCCCTTTGGAGATCAGAACGTCTAACTGGTCGTTCTGTTTTGACTGGTCTCCCTGGCCATCCTGCATGTCCAGTTTGATCTCAACATCTGCTTCTTTTGCATATTTTTCGATTGCAGAACGTACTGTAGAAATGTATGTATCGTCATATTTGTATACGAGCACACCTAATTTGATTGCGTCTCCGTCTTTCTTTGCGTCTTTTCCGCCTTCATCACTGCTTCCGCCGCAGCCTGCAAGTAATGAAAGTGACATTGCTGCACATAACATTCCACATACAATTTTCTTTTTCATAGTTTTTTCCTCCTTTAAAAACACGGTTCTTGTTCTTGATGCCTATATTATAAGCAAAAAATTCATAGGATTCCATACAGATTTCTATGGTATTCTATGAATTTTCTTTGATTTTATTATCACATTTGATATTTTATACAATTTTATCCCATGTTTTTTATGCAGTTTTTACACTAATCTTTCCTGGTCGCCGGGCAGATCCGTATCTCCCATGGGATCCAAACTTCGCGTTCTTCTTTTTTCAGAATCTCCTCCGGTACTTCTCCATTTTTTTCCAGTCCAATGACCATCTGTGTGATATACTTCGCATAACTGTCCGAGTCAGCCTTTACCGTGCCCAGAAGCTGCCCCGCTTCCACTGCCTCCATGCCTTCTTCCGTACCGTCGATACCAACGACACAGATATCTGTCCTTCCCTCCTGACGGAGTGTCTCAACTGCCCCGAGTGCCATATCGTCATTGTTGCATAAAATCAGTTCCAGACCATCCGCTCCTTCTTTGAGCCACTGAAAGACAAGCGCTGCCGCCTGCTCTTTCATCCAGTTTGCCACACCTCCGGTAATCCGCTTTGCCGGGACGCCCAGCGCTGTCATCGTCTTGACAGACCATTCTGAGCGGATGATCGCATCCTGATGCCCGGTCTCCCCCTCCAGAACTGCATACCCGACAACTCCGTCGCCATTTTTATCAAGCATCGCCGGATTCTCTCTGTACACAGAAGCTACAAGTTCTCCCTGCAGTCTGCCTGACTCCTGCGCATCAGACCCTACATAATAAATATGCTGTCCTTTTCTCAGATCATCTTTTACCGGCTGGCGGTTAAAAAAGATCAGCGGGATCTTGGCCTCCCCGACACAGTCGATCATAGTCGATACATTTGTCCGGTCCACCGCATTGACGCAGATCACATCATAGTCAAGCGCCGCAAACTGTTCTACCTGCTCGTTCTGTTCATTCTGATCATTCTCTGCTGACACAATCTTGCAGTGGATCTTTACCTTCTGTTCCTGCTCACATCTCTTCAGCTCACGCTCGATCTTTTCTGTCAGCAGGTTTACATAAGTATCATCACTTTGATAGACAGAAATACCTACCCGCAGTGATTCCTGTTCTTTCTCCATCTCTTTTCTTCTGGAAATACCTGCTGCCGCACAGACTGCCGCTGCAGCTATAAGCAGTATGGCAATCCCTGTCTTCCACTTTCTGTACACTCTCATCACTTTTCCCTGACCTTCCTTTATGAAACCGGAAACAACAGTGCCTCATATTCTTTCTCATACATATTTTCCGGTCTCACAAGCACCTGCTCCATCTTTACGGTGCCCTGGCCGGTTCCTTTCCGGATACTTTTCATCGCCGCTTCTACACTCAGATACCCTTTGTCATATTCATTTCCCACAACCGCCGCACGCACATTTCCCGTCTCAAGCAGCGTCAGCATCTTATTGGAAAATCCGATCCCGTAGATTTGTCCGGGAAGTCTGGGCAGATTGACGATCTGCGAAAAGGTATAAGGGTCTGCTGCGACAACCAGATCTTCCTCCACGACAGATCCCGGACGGTACTGTCTCCGTACTACCTGGCATCCTCCGTCTTCGAGTTCCTTTTCCAGTACCGCAAGACAGTTCGCAGTCTCTTTTGCAGAGGCATCCACTGCATAGAGTGTGACTGTCTTTTCTTCTGTATCCTCCAGCACGGCACGTGCCAGTTTCCTGGCCGCATCTTCGCTGTCATAAGTATAGGCGCCATATTGCTTTTCTGACGGAATCTCCTTCTCCAGCGCGATCACCGGAACCTGCACATTGCTCCGGTCAAGAAACTGCTTCATCTGTTCCTGATCCGCAGGTACAAGTATGACTGCCTGCGCACCATTTTCCACTGCTTCTTTTATAAGAGTCTCCTGCTCCTTTGCGTTTCCGCTGATGTACGGTGCATCTGTGACAAGATCTACGTTCCACTTCTTCGCCGCCTTCTCCATCCCCCTGCGCAGGGAGAGAAAACGGTCATCTGCACTTCCATCTGTAATGAACGCGATCGTATACACTTCTTTTCGGTCTTCCTCCAGCACAAGATCGGTGGAAGCAATCAGAAACAGCAGAGCGATCCCGCAGAGCGCCGCCACGATCCCGATTTTTTCTGCCTTTCTCACAATATCTCTCCCCCTTGTCCATATACAGTCACCGGCTGCGTCAGTGTAATGCATGTTCCCTCATCCGGCTCTGATTCAATCTGGATCCCATATGCTTTCCCGTAGGCAAGCTGGATCCGCTCTCCGACATTTCTCATGCCGATCCCGGATCCTTTTTTGGATGAGACTACTTTTCCCGCACGGATCTCTTCCAGCCGCTCCGGCATGATCCCCGGACCGTTGTCCACAACCTGGAATACCAGCTTTTCTTCCTGCAAAAATGCCCTGATCCGGACTTCTCCGTCCCCGTCCTGAAATTCCATCCCGTAGGCAACTGCATTTTCCACGATCGGCTGCAGGATCAGTTTCAGTGTGGACAGATGCAGCACGTCCTCATCCACTTCAAATTCATATTCAAATTTATTTTTATACCGCATCTTCTGGATTGTCAGATAGTTCTTCACATGCTCGATCTCATCTTTCACAGGAATGATCGTCTTTCCTTTACTCAGACCGATCCGGAAAAATCTGGCCAGTGCAGTCAGCGCCCGCACCGCATCCTGCGGCTTTTCATTTTCAACCATCCACACGACGATATCCAGCGTGTTGTAAAGAAAATGTGGATTGATCTGGGACTGGAGCGTGTCCAGCTCATTTTTTCTCTGGATCTCCTGCTCTCTGACAATGTCTTCCATCAGCCGCTTGATCCGCACCTGCATCTTGCGGATCGATCTTCCGAGATGGCTGATCTCATATGCGCCCCGCTCCTCGATCGTCGTCTCCAGATCTCCTTCTGCGATCTGCTTCACAGCTCCCTCCAAATGTTCGATTGGGATTGTCACCTTCCTTGAAATATAAGAATTGATGATCGCCAGGATCAGCATAAAGGATAAGACAAGCGCGATCAGAAAAATAATATTTTTCACTGTGGAAAGCTGCGCTGCCTTGTCAGAGACAACTCCCACGATCTTCCAGCCGGTATACCCCACACTCTTGACGGTCACCTTCCGGCGCTGTCCGGCGAATGTCTCCTCGTGTACTCCGTCTTTGTAGGCTGCCGCCTGCACATGATTCTCCTGCTCGATCCCGTCTAGGATCAGCTGCTGCTGCGGGTGGTAGATCAGATTACCTGCTCCATCCACAAGATAGATGTATCCCTCCTCCCCGAGCGATACATTTTTAAAAATACTTTCCAGCTGTTCGTATTTCAGATCGATCAGCAGGACACCATCCTGCACTCCATAGGCATCCGGTACCTGCACCATCCTGCTCAAGGTCAGCACATGTGGATAATTCCCTTTGCTGTTCACGAAAAGATTCTGTACATGCGGTCTGGAAAAATGCTGATTTTCTGTCTGTGTGACCGCATTCTGAAACCACGCTTCTGTCGTCACATCCACGCCTGATTTCAGTTTTGCCGCCGGAGCAGAGACGAGAAGCTCTCCCTCCCTGGAAAAAAGAGCGATATTCTGGATCGATGACTTATTCGTATCATATAAGAGCGCAAAACTTTCATCCACCGGTACATTTTCTTCTGATTTCAAAACCGAAAAATAAAGCGAATCGGAAATCCGCATGATATTGCGAAGCTCTGATGTCAGTGTATGGCTGACCTGCTCGATCAGCGCCCGGTTCTGTTTCTCCACGATCCCCTGCAGCTGGAGAGAAAAGCGGTTGTAAAAAGAAGTTCCCATCAGCACTGCGCCTAAAAGCGCCGTGAAGGTAAACGCGCCCCAGATCACATAGCGCAGACTGACTTTGGAATAAAATGCACTCCACTTCTGATAAAGCTTTCTGTTCATGACAATTTTCCTTTATATTTACTCGGTGAGACACCGAATTTCTTCTTAAAAACGTAACTGAAATAATTTGGCTCCGGATAACCGACCTTCGCCGCAATGATATACGTCTTGTCGTCTGTATGGTTCAGCAGCTCTACCGCTTTGTTCAGCCGTACATCCGTGAGATAAGCCACATAATTCTGCCCGGTCTCCTTTTTAAATATCGTCGAAAAATAAGACGGACTCAGATGCAGGCTGCTGCACAGCATCTCAACTGACAGTTCCGGATTCGCATAATTCTCCCGGATATATTCTTTTGCTTCCTTAATAATGTCGACCGTCATATCCTCTCTGCGCTGAACAAGCTGCATGTGGATCTCACAGCATAGCTTTCCAAGAAACTGCTCCACTTCTTCTGTCGTCTTCATATGCAGTACCTGCTCATAGCAATCTGTTCCGTAGCCAAACAGCCGCTGTTCATCCAGTTCATTGCTCCACACGACCTGCAAAATGCTGTTCAGCACGCTGATCACATAGCTTCTGCATTGTCTGGAATAGATTTTCCCATCTTCAATCTTTCCGATGATCGCTGCAAGTTCCGACCGGATCTCCGCCTCCTGCTCAAATTTCACTGCATGGATCAGCGCATTTTTCTCCTGCTCCTCAAACAGCAGCGCTTCCCGCTTCTTCGGCTCCACATCCCGGATATAGATCACACTGCCGATATCCGGAACTGCCCGGTACCCGCCTGCCTCCTTCGCCTCCATAAAGGACAGCGGCACCTGCCTGATCCACTGCTTCCTGCTCCCGACTCCGATCGAAATCTGAAGTCCGAAGATCTGTCTGCATACTTTTTCGATCTGGTCAAACACACCGAGCAGTTCATTGACTGTCTGTTCCCCGGAAAGTCCGACAACCACCCCGATCTCTTTCTCGCAGATAAATCTGGCAAACCGGTATTTTTCCGTCAGATACTCGTCGATCACCTTCTCCACCGACACCGGATGCAGTTCTTTTTCTTCCATCACAGTCCTGCCGTCTGTATTCTCATCCTCCTCGATGGACACCATCGCCACTGCCCACTGGTCTGCCTCGCGGATCGACGGCACATATTCTTCCAGCTTCTCATAGAACTCCTCTTTGCCAATCTTCTCCTCCATCCAGTCATTTAGAAACTTCTCCTTTAAAATAGGAAAATTCTTCCGGTAATTCTCACGCAGGATCGTGATGTCCCGCTGCTGTTCCAGATACTGGTCCCTCTTCTGGCGGATCCTGAGAAGGATCTCTCCCAATTCCTCGCTGTTGACCGGCTTTAAAATATACTCCGTCACCCCGCACTTCATCGCCTGCTTCGCGTACTCAAAATCATTGTACCCGGAAAAGATCACAACCTCCTTCCCGGGATACTTGTCCCGCACATGTTCTGCAAGCTGAAGCCCGTCCATATAGGGCATATGGATATCTGTGATGATCACATCCGGATCCAGAATATGGATCTTCTCAAGCGCATCCTCCCCGTTTTCAGCATCCCCCACTACATGAAACCCGAGCGATTCCCAATCCATCTTCCGGATGATGCTTGTGCGGACCTCCTCCTCATCATCTACCAGCATAATCTTATAGAGCATCTTTCCTCCTTCTTGCCGGTATCCACAAGCGGTACAAAAATTCCTTCTGTACTTTTCTATACAGAAAAACAGACTGCATGTTCTCACATGCAGCCTGTCCTCTGTCTCTTATAATGTGTTCAGGAATCTTGCAAACGCTGTTCTTCCTTCCTCCGTACACTTGTAAACACCTGCATCTTCTAATACTTTTGTAAATACAATTCCGACTTCTTCTTTTAAAATGTCCATCACATTCTCTTTTGTAATTGTATCATACTTCGGCAGGAATTTCTCTACCCATTTTGAATGTTTCTCGATCATTTCGTTTTCTGAGATGTCTTTTCCTTCTACAATGTACTCTGCGAGTGTCTCAAGCTCTTCTTTCAGTCTGGACGGCAATACTGCCAGTCCCATTACTTCGATCAGCCCGATATTCTCTTTTTTGATATTATGATACTCGGCATGCGGATGATACAGTCCGAGCGGATGTTCCTCCGTTGTGATATTATTGCGGAGTGTCAGGTCAAGCTCATAGATCTCCCCGACTTTTCTTGCGATCGGTGTGATCGTATTATGTGGTTCTCCATCTGTCTCGGCAAATACAAATGCCTCTTCATCTGTATACCCTCTCCACGCGTCGAGGATATGTGTTCCAAGTTCGATCAGACGCTGTTCATCCTTACTTCTTAAACGAATCACGGACAGCGGCCATTTTACGATCCCGCTCTCCACATCTTCAAAGCCTTTTACTTCAAAATGCTTCTCGATCGGAGCTTTTGCCATCGCAAATGTGTAGTGTCCTCCCTGGAAGTGATCGTGACTTAAGATCGATCCTCCTACGATCGGCAGGTCTGCATTGGAACCGAGGAAGTAATGCGGGAACAATTTTACGAAATCAAATAATTTCATAAAAGTCTCCTTCTCGATCTTCATCGGTGTGTGCTTTCCATTAAAAACAATGCAGTGTTCGTTATAGTATACATATGGGGAGTACTGGAAGCCCCACGCACTGTCATTGACCGTGATCGGCATGATCCGGTGATTCTCTCTTGCCGGGTGATTGACTCTTCCTGCATATCCTTCATTTTCCACACAGAGCAGACATTTTGGATAGCTGCTTGCTTTCGCATTTTTTGCAGCTGCGATCGCCTTTGGATCCTTCTCCGGTTTGGATAAGTTGATCGTAATATCGATCTCACCGTACGGACTGTCTACCGTCCATTTCAAGTCTTTCTTTACCCGGTAACGGCGGATATAATCGCTGTCCTGGCTCAGCTTATAATAATAATCTGTGGCAGCTTCCGGAGACTCCTCATATTTCTTCCAGAATGTCTCCTGCACCTGCGCCGGGCGTGGCATCAGACAGTTCATCATTTTCGTATCAAATAAATCCCGGTATACAACACTGTCCTCGATAATTCCACGTCTACATGCTTCATCGAGAAGTTCTTTTAAAATCTCTTCTAACGCTTTCTCCCCATGTAACTCTGTTTCTTCATAATCATCTTCATGAAATAATTCCAGCAGAAGGTTTGTCGTATAGATCCGCTCACACTCCGGTGTCAGTCCTGCATCGATCCCATACTGTACTAATCTTTTAATATTTTCTGATAACATATTTTCTCTCCTAAAAATCATCCAATGTTCTCTCGACTTCTTTGTGCCAGGCAGCTTAAGCAAGCACTCTTGCTCCGTCTCCGATATCTACTACATAGAATTCTGCCTCATGTCCGACTTTTGCCTGATACTCTTCTCCGATCTTTTTGATGAATCCGTCTACCGCGTCATTCTTCACAATGCTGACTGTACATCCGCCGAATCCGCCTCCGGTAATACGGGAACCGATCACTCCTTCTGTCTCCCATGCAAGATCTACAAGGATATCGATCTCCTCGCAGGAAACCTCGTAATCATCTCTGAGGGATCTGTGAGATTCGTTCATCAGTTTTCCAAATTCTTCGATCCGGTTTTCTTTTAATGCTTCCACAGCGCGGATCGTTCTCTGATTCTCATAGACAGCATGTTTCGCTCTCTTCTGTCTGATCTCACTCTTGATCGCATCCTTGTGCGCCTCAAATGCTTCCTCTGTCAGATCTCCCAGTGTCTGGATATCTACAACTTCCTGCAGTTCCTTCAGCGCAGTCTCGCACTCATTTCTTCTGTCATTGTAAGCAGAATCTACAAGGCTGTGTTTTACTTTGCTGTTGATGATAACGATCTTTGCATCTTCCAGAACAACCGGCGCATATTCATACTGCAGCGTGTTCGTGTCAAGGAAGATCGCATTATCCTTCTTTCCCATCGCACTTGCAAACTGATCCATGATCCCACAGTTGCATCCGTTGAAGTTATTTTCAGAGAACTGTCCGATCAGTGCAATGTCTGTCATGGAAACATCAAATCCAAACATATCTTTTAAGATCACACCTGTCAGCACTTCCAGCGAAGCAGAAGAAGAAAGTCCGGAACCATTTGGAATATTTCCATATAATAAGATATCCAGTCCATTTGGCAGTTTGTATCCTCTCTCCTCAAATGCCCACATCACTCCCTTTGGATAATTTGTCCACTCTGCTGCTTTGTATGGTTTCAGATCATCCAGAGAAGATTCGATCACTCCAAGCCGTTCAAAATTCACAGAATAGAATCGAAGCTTATGATCCTCTCTCTTTCTTGCGATCCCGTAAGTTCCGAGTGTCAGTGCACATGGAAATACATGTCCTCCATTATAATCTGTATGTTCTCCGATCAGATTCACGCGTCCCGGTGCAAAGTAAGTGCGGATTTCTCCTTCCGCGCCAAAAAGTTCCTGAAATTTTTCCACTAATTTCGCCGTCATTCTTCTACTTCCTTTCTTTTGTTTTAATTTTCTTGTTTTAAAACACTTTCTTTGTTTATTATATCATAGATCACGGGAGTGTCAAAGGATTTTTTCTATTGTTTGTCTGTTTCTTAACAATTTTGACTATCTTTTAACTTTTATTGCTTTTTTATTCGTCATAAGTTACAATCGCTGTAAGAGAGTCTTTTTTTACTTTATAGAAAATCTCTTTTCTTATAAGGTAAGATTTTTTCTTTCGCAGGCGTAATTTTATCAATGCAAAACGACAAATATTTATGAGAGGTGATTTTATGAGCAGACTTGAGATTTCGACTCCGGATAAAGCACAGCTTGTTGTGGAGGGGCTTTACAAAGACCTTGAGAGAAGAATCGAATCCAGCCCTCCGGGCTTATGTCCGGTCGATATATCCAGAGCATTTCTGGAACTTTGTCATGCACAGACATGCGGAAAATGCGTCCCTTGCCGTATCGGTCTTGGACAGTTGAAAAATCTGATCACAGATGTGCTTGACGGAAAGGCAACCATGCAGACACTCGATCTGATGGAGGATCTCGCGCTTTCAATCATGGATTCCGCCGACTGTGCGATCGGATATGAAGCCGCACACATGGTATATAAGGGACTGATCGGATACCGGGAAGACTATGAAGAGCACATCCGTCAGGGACGCTGCAACTGTACGTTCCACCAGCCGGTACCTTGCGTTTCTCTCTGTCCTGCAAGTGTGGATATTCCGGGATACATTGCGCTGGTAGGAGAAGGCCGCTATGCCGATGCCATCCGTCTGATTCGCAAGGATAACCCATTCCCGACAACATGCGGTTATATCTGTGAGCACCCATGCGAGGCAAGATGCCGCCGCAATATGGTCGATGATTCCATCAATATCCGCGGACTGAAGCGCGTTGCCGCAGATTTTGCCGGAAAGGTCCCACCTCCGAAATGTGCCAAATCTACCGGTAAGAAAGTTGCTGTCGTAGGCGGAGGACCTGGCGGGCTCAGCAGCGCCTACTTCCTGCAGCTGATGGGACACCAGGTGACTGTCTATGAGATGCTTCCGAAGCTTGGCGGTATGCTCCGCTATGGGATCCCGAACTACCGTCTTCCAAAAGAACAGCTCGACGACGATATCGAGGCGATCCTTGCAACCGGAGTGGAGGTAAAACACGGCCTCCGGATCGGAGAAGACATCACAGTCCAGAGTCTCCGTGAAGAATATGACGCCGTTCTGATCACGATCGGTGCAAGTACCGATAAGAAACTCGGCATCGACGGGGAACAGGCAGAGGGTGTTCTCTCCGCAGTCAGATTCTTAAGAGATGTCGGAAGCGGAGAACACCTTGATCTGACTGGCCAGGAGGTTGCCGTCATAGGCGGAGGAAACGTATCGATGGATGCAGTCCGCACAGCCGTTCGTCTTGGCGCAAAGAAAGTAAGTATTGTTTACCGGAGACGTGTTGCGGATATGACTGCACTCCCGGAAGAGATCGAAGGCGCTGTCGCAGAAGGAATCGAAGTCCAGACTCTGAAAGCCCCTTCACGCATCGTGACCGATGAAAATGGTCATGTGCAGGGACTTTATGTCACTCCACAGATGATCAGCAAGATCAAAGACGGACGCGCAAGCGTGCGCCCGACCGGAGAAGAAGACCAGTTCATCCCTTGTACGACACTGATCGTCGCCATTGGCCAGGACATTGAATTCCAGCACTTTGAGGAAGCCGGTGTGCCAGTACAGCGCGGACGGATCATGTCCGAGAAGAATGCCGGTTTTGAAAATATTCCGGGCGTTTTTGCCGGA
Organism: Faecalimonas sp.; assembly: GCA_026169575.1. The sequence continues at coordinate 8,978 of JAPFCT010000143.1, read as the reverse complement.
GGAGACTGTGCGACCGGTCCTGCTTCCGTGATCAAGGCGATCGCAGCGGCAAAAGTTGTGGCAGCCAATATCGATGAATATCTTGGTTTCCACCATATCATCACTGCCGATGTAGAAATTCCAAAACCGAGACTTGACGACAGAACTCCTTGCGGAAGAGTGAATATGACAGAGCGTGAAGTCTGTGAACGTATCCATGACTTTAACGGAGTAGAAATCTGTATGACCGAGCAGGAGGCAAAACAGGAAGCATCCCGCTGCCTGCGCTGCGATCATTTCGGATTCGGCATATTTAAAGGAGGTCGAGAAACATTATGGTAAACCTTGTACATCTTACAATCGACAATAAACCGATCACTGTGCCTGCCGGCACGACGATCTTAGAGGCAGCCGAACATAATGGAATCCCGATTCCAAAATTATGTTATTTAAAAGATATCAATGAGATCGGCGCCTGCCGTGTATGCGTGGTCGAACTGGAAGGCAAAGACAAACTGATCATCTCCTGCAACAACAAAGTAGAAGAAGGAATGGTCATCTACACAAACAGCCCGAAAGTCCGCATGAACCGCAAAAAAACAGTAGAACTGATCCTTTCCCAGCATGACTGCCGCTGTGCAACATGTGTAAAGAGCGGAAACTGTACACTTCAGAAAATCGCAAACGATCTGAATATTCTTGAAGTGCCGTTTCGGCAGGAACTGGAGACTACACCGTGGAACAAAGACTTCCCTCTGATCCGTGACTCCTCCAAATGTGTCAAATGTATGCGCTGTATCCAGGTCTGTGACAAGATCCAGAGTCTGAATATCTGGGATGTGGAAAGCACCGGATCCCGCACAACCGTACATGTGTCCAAGAACCGTAAGATCGAAGACGCCGACTGTTCTCTCTGTGGCCAGTGTATCACGCACTGTCCGGTAGGCGCGCTCCGCGAGCGCGATGACACTGAGAAAGTCTGGTCTGCACTTGCCGATCAGAAAAAAGTTACCGTTGTACAGATCGCACCTGCTGTCCGCACAGCCTGGGGCGAGGCGCTTGGCATGAAGCGCGAGGAGGCAACCGTCGGCAAGATCGTAGATGCCCTCCGGAAGATCGGTTTTGACTATGTATTTGACACCGCATTCTCCGCAGACCTTACGATCATGGAGGAAGGCGCTGAATTTTTAGAGCGGCTGCAAAATGGCGAATTGAAGGACCGTCCGATGTTCACCTCATGCTGTCCGGGATGGATCCGCTTTATCAAATCCCAGTATCCGCATCTTGTGCCGCAGTTATCCAGCGCAAAGTCTCCGCAGCAGATGTTCGGAGCCGTCATGAAAACATATTTTGCGAAATCCATCGGCGTGGATCCTGAGAATATCTGCACCGTATCGATCATGCCTTGTCTTGCAAAGAAGGGCGAACGCAATATGGAACTCTTCTATGAAGAATATGCAGGACACGATGTGGACGTCGTGCTGACTACCCGGGAGCTTGTTCGCATGATCCGCTCTGCCCATATCGCACCATCCACACTGGTGGATGCCCCTTGCGATTCTCTGATGCAGGATGGTTCCGGCGCCGGCGTCATCTTCGGGGCAACCGGAGGTGTGATGGAAGCGGCGCTCCGCTCTGCATACTTCCTCGTAACCGGAAAGAACCCGGATGCAGACGCTTTCTCTGTTGTCCGAAGCAACAACTTAAATCACGGCGCTGTCTGTGCAGAAATCCCGATCGGCGACACGGTTGTAAGAGCGGCGGTCGTCAGCGGACTTGGCAATGCCAGACAGCTGATCGAGATGATCGAGCGCGGCGATGTCCACTATGACTTTGTGGAAGTTATGGCATGTCCGGGCGGGTGTGTCGGCGGCGGCGGTCAGCCGATCCATGATGGTCAGGAACTTGCCCTCGAGCGTGGAAAGAACTTGTATTTCCTTGATAAAAATGCAACTGTCCGCTTCTCACATGAGAATAAAGACGTACTGAAGCTCTATGAAGACTTTATGGGAAAACCACTCTCCCACAAGGCACATCTGCTGCTTCATACTGACCACAACGCATGGGAGATGCCAAAACGGCCTCGATAGAAGATGGTCTGCCCCGCAGACAGAACATAGAAAAAAACAGTTCACGATAACAAATCAGTAACGTCTGGCGAAATATAGCAGCACACAACAAACTTACACGCAAAAAAACAGATATAGACCTTATAAAAAAACAGATATATCTGCATGAGAATTTTTTCTCTGTGATATATCTGTTTTTTGGGTTCTTTGTCAGGGACCTGGGTAGAATCGTTTTTATCCGGTATAGGATACCCCCTGCTTATACAAACCACATCTTCATAACAATATCCTGCGGATAATCTCCGAATCCATTTCCGAACAGATTCATTCCGCCTTTATGAACAGCATCTTCCCTGATCCCGATCCGGACAGAAATATATTCCTGCTCTTCCAGCTTAAATTCTGCCAGTCCATGCTCCGTCACTTTCTTTCCGTCCAGGTATGTGCCATCCTTTTTCAGACACCACGTCTTTAGTTCCCCGTACTGGGTATTCTGCTCCGGCCACCAGTTCGGAGTCAGTCTCCCCTTTCTCCCGCCAAAATCACTTGGGCATTCGTAAGTACCTGCCTCAATCTCATTAATCCACACTGTGATATCGGACGGGTAATCCATATTATATTCATGGTCTTCTGCACAGACTTCCGCGGAGATCTCCAGTTTACGCAAGGTATTCTTCTTGAGGGAAGCATTGGAGAACCGATATTCCAGATAGCCATTGCCAAACCAGAGAAGCTTTGCCTCGACCCGTCTTGGATTGTAGAACACTGCCGGCTCATCTTCCATATCAATGTGCCCATCCCCCGACACAATCCCGCAGGTCGGCTCCACATGGTAATCCACATAATTTCCGATCGGCATACTGATTTTCTCCACCTTCTCATCCTGCTCTCGCCGGAGCTGGATCACAAGATCGTCCACCCTTTTTCTGCACACCTTCATCGAACCACGCACCGCAGCGCGGAGTTCTGTCTCGATCAGTCCGGCCTCCTCCAGTACCCGGACATGCATCGCCGCCGAAGAAGCCGGAAGTTCCAGAAGTTCTGCCAGCTCGTTGACATTGTGTTCCTGCTCCTCCAGCGCCTCCAAGATCCGTATGCGAAATTCTGATGAAAGCGCCTTTCCGATTGCTGTCACCTTGTCTGCCTGGCTAAAATTTAAATTCTCTGTCCGTTCCATAGTTTCCTCTTTTCTGCTTTATACCAAAATTTCTGTTATAAACATTTTATCCCTCCGCCCCCGGTTCGTCAACGTTATCTTACAAAACAAAAGTAGTATTTCCTTCTTTTTTGTTGTATACTTGAGAAAAAATCACAGATACAAGGAGTGTATCGATCCATGTACACATTTATTGTAAACCCGACCTCCCGCTCCGGACACGCGAAACGGATCTGGTCAGAGATAGAACAGAGCCTGAAAAAACAAAAGATCCCATATACTATATATTTTACTTCCTGCCGCGGACATGGGACAAGAATTGCGCAGCAGCTGACAAAAGATCTGTCTTCCCGCACAACATTGATCGTTGTTGGCGGTGACGGCACAGTCAATGAAGTGCTAAACGGCATCGAACATCCGGAGCATATCGTCCTCGGCTATATCCCGACCGGTTCCGGAAACGATTTTGCAAAGGGACTGGCACTCCCATCCGATCCACAGAAAGCACTGAAGCTGATCCTTTCCCCGAATGGATACCGGACAGTTGACATCGGCGTTCTTACCTATATAGAAGACGGCGCAGAAAAAACAAGAAGATTCGCAGTCAGTACCGGGATCGGTTTTGATGCTGCAATCTGCCACCGGGCGCTGGTATCAAAACTAAAGGTGCTTCTGAACCGCATCCATCTTGGAAAGCTTTCCTACGCCTTTATCTCTCTGCAGGAACTTTTCCTTCACACTCCGCGCCAGTGCCGCATTACTTTTGACCATCGAAATGAAATTTCCTTCAGAAAACTGCACTTTGCGGCAGTAATGAACCAGCCTTTTGAGGGAGGTGGATTTTCCTTCTGCCCGGATGCGCAGAATGACGACAAGCTGCTGGATCTCTGTGTGATCCACGACGTCTCTAAAATAAAACTGTTATTTCTGATGGCAGTCGGTCTGTTTGGCTGGCATACCCATTTGAAAGGTGTGGACATATTCCGATGCAGGCAGGTCGAGATTCATACCGATGCTCCAATGCCGGTTCATGCAGACGGTGAATCCGTGTTTCGGCAGGATACGCTCTCTGTCACCTGCGAAAAAGAACAGCTGCTCATGATCGCACCGCCGCCCCAAAATCATTTATAAAATTTTTCAGGAAAATTATTAAGATACTATGAACTTAGTTGTTGTTCCATTTCATTCATGTTATAATCTCCTATAACTTAAACCGCCTTTCTCCTGGCTTGCCAGGCGCTGGCAGACAAGTGATCCGACAATGATGGAAAGAGAGTTGTAAGAACTATGAAAACATTTTTAAAAAAATATAAGCATGCGTGGGTATTCCTCTACGGGCTGATCTATCTGCCGTGGTTCTTTTATCTGGAGCAGCACGTGACGACGAAATTTCATGTGATCCACACCCCGCTCGATGACAAGATTCCTTTTATCGAATATTTTATCGTCCCGTACATGCTCTGGTTCGCCTTTATCGCAGTGACGGTCGGATACTTTTTCTTCTGTAATACGAACGAATTTTACAGACTCTGCCTTTTCCTCTTTACGGGAATGACCATTTTTCTGATCGTATCCACACTGTACCCAAATGGACAGCTGCTGCGCCCGGATACTTTTGCCAGAGAGAATATATTTGTCGATATGGTCCGTGCACTCTATGCCACAGATACTCCGACAAACATTCTGCCGAGTATCCATGTTTATAATTCGCTCGGCGCTTACATTGCGATCTCCCATAATCAGAAGCTTCGGGAGAATCCACTGATCCATTACGGTTCACTTGTACTGACCGTACTGATCATTTTATCGACGATGTTCCTAAAACAGCACTCCGTTGTCGATGTACTCCTCGCCTGCGCGATGGGCGCTGTGATGTACGTTCTTGTATACATGCACGAACCCAGTAAAGTTACAAAAGTAGCAGAGCAGACAGTATAACTGTCATAAAAACAGATCACCCACAAAAATCAAGATTTTTCATCCTGATCTTCTGCGGGTGATCTGTTTTTTCTTTATCCCAAATCTGGTGTATCCACCAGGCAGATTGTATCTGCTGCCTTTCCATCTGTCTCAAAAAGGATAATCTCATTTTCCCCTTTTCTCAACAGCGGACCCGGAATATACAGCCTTCTCTGCGGACCTGCTTCCCAAAAGCGTCCGATATTTTTCCCATTTACAAACGCACATCCTTTTCCAAAACCTTCCAGATCAAGAAAGGTATCTCCCAACTCATCTGCCTCAAATGCAAAACGGTAGAATGCCGGCAGCCCTTCTGTACACGATCTTGAGAAGTCTACTCTGGTAATATCATCGAGCGGAAGTCTGTACATCTCCCATCCCATATGAAATGTTCCATTTAGCAGTACTCCATGCGTAATTCCTTTCTTCTGCAGCTCCAGTTCCGGTCCATAGTTCACCCGTCCCATATTTTCCATAAGAATATCCAGTCTGCCCTGCTCTTTCTGAAGTTCAAAACCAGTATCCCGGTCCATCTCATGATCATTCCGGATCTCTGTCTGTTTTCCATCTGCAAAAATAATCGCTCTGTCGGCTCCGCCCCGGATCTTACAAGTGCGGATTTCTTTCCCTCTGGAAATTTTTGCACGATATAATACATACCCATAATCCTGCCCAAGTTCCTCCATGGACAACGGCATCGCATCTTTTACCGGTGTATCAAGCGTATCCAGCGTGTCAAACAGTCCTGCCTTTTCTTTTACCCGAAGTGTTCCATATGTTTTTCTTACGATCGGTGTTGTAAATTCCACCTCCGGTATCTCTCTGAATTTGGAAATAACGTCTTGGAATTCATAATATTTTTCTGTCATCTGCCCATCCTCTGTCAGTGGCGCATCGTAATCATACGAGGTTACATCTGATCCAAGCCTTTCATTATAATTTGAGCCGTTCATGAATCCAAAATTTGTCCCTCCATGGAACATATAGAAATTTACGTGTCCTCTTTCCAGCATTTCTTCTAATGATTTCTTATGTTCCCCGATATCAGTTCTGTTGTGCGCTTCCATTCCCCAGTGATCGAACCATCCTACCCAGAATTCCATACACATTAAAGGCTGTTCCCCAATAATCTTCTTTACTTCCGCGAATCGCTCTGCTCCTCTGGAGCCAAAGTTTGCCGTAGGCCATACATGTTCTAAAGTTCCATCGCTTAAGAGCTGCTTTGATGGTCCGTCTGACGTCACAAAAGGAACTGTGATTCCTCTTTCCTCCATCATTGTTTTCAAGGCATTTAAATAGTCTTTGTCATTTCCATAGGAGCCATATTCGTTCTCGATCTGAAGCATCAGAACCGGGCCTCCATTTGTAATCTGATATGGTACGATCATCGGAATCAGCTTATCATAGTAACGTGCCACATAGTCTAAATAGACTCTATTCGAACAGCGCAGACGAATCCCCGCTTTCGTCAGCAACCAGGAAGGAAGCCCGCCAAATTCCCATTCCGCGCAGATATATGGAGAAGGTCTCAATATTACATAAAGTCCCAGTTCCCCGGCAATCTCTATAAATTTGCACAGATCTTTCTCTCCCTCAAACTGAAATTCTCCCTCTCTCGGCTCGTGGATATTCCATGCTATATAAGTTTCTACTGTATTACATCCCATCGCCTTTAATTTTTCCAGACGATCTTTCCAGTATTCCGGAACCACACGGAAATAATGGATGCTTCCCGAGATGATCTGAAATTTTTCACCATTCATATAAATATCATCTCTGATCTCAAATACGTTTTTCATCTTCTTTCTCCTGCATTTTCTACTTTCTATTCTGCTTCTGCTATTCCAGATTTGCCCACAGTCCCCAGTCCTGATCATTTGCATATGGATCTGCATATTCTCCCGGCTTTCCGTTTACGGTATATGGGAACAAATATGCACAAGTCGCCGTCCCATCTGAAAAAAACATCGACAGTACTCCCCGCAGAGAATCTTCTGCCCTTTTTGCATATACCGGATCGCCTGTAAGTCTGGCATACAGGCGAAAAGCCTTTCCCGTCTGTGAACTCCAGTAATGTGGAAATGTATCCCCATACAGACGCCGCTTTCCAAACCAGTATCCATCCCAGTGGCGGATTGCAACCTCATGTAAATGATAATCCGGCTGAAAACCATTAAACAACTCTAAAACTTCCAGCTGTTTTCGCCCGCCATCCAGATACTTTTCTTCCCCGGTGATCTCGTATACCTGAAGAAGAATATTGGCAGCCGGCGAAACAATGCTCTGCTCATAGTTTACTTCGTGAGCCGGATAATTTGTTCCGGCCAGAAGCAGATGGTCTGCATGCTTTTGAAACATTGCTTTTACCTCTTCCATCTTCTCATGTTTCCCTGCATTTTTCAATTCCTGAAAAAGCGCTGCCACCGGTGTCTCCACCGGATAAAAACGATATCCTCCATCCTGATAAAACTTTTTCATAGTTCGATATGCAATCTCTAAATCGTCTTCCTGCCTCCATAATCTCCAGCACTCTATGAAAAATGTTGTCGCCCATGGATAGTCATACAGTCTGAAACAACTCTGATCCCTTCCTGCATCATCACAGACCAGTCCCGTCTTCGCATCTACCAGTTCACGCAGAACATACTCTCTGTATGTAAGCAGACTTTTCTCCTCTTTTTCATGACCCTTTATCCCTTCCATACAGAGATACTTCGCCATCAGGACACCCATACCCATCCGCTCTCTTCCGGCATTGAAGTCATGTACCGGCAGGTACACCTGATGTTTTTCTTCTGTATCATAGGCAAGATACGCGCCCTGAAGTTCCCGGATCGTTCCGTGGTACTGCTGATATTCCGCAATAAATTTACATCTCTTTTCTGCCAGCTGTTTTGGATGCTCCTGCACCAGAAGACGACATCTTGTTTTTCTTCCGCCTGCCTCAATAGAAAGTATGTATTCCCCAAGTGTTTCTGCAGTAAATTTATACACAGCCTCACCCTCACCGTTTACCGCTGCTTTTTCTCCATTGACAAAAATTTCTTCTACTCCAAATGATGGATGAATCCGGACTTGTGTCCTCTCACCTGGATAAAGTACATAACGTTCCGCTTCTACCCAGATCACAGAAGAAAATTTCTTCGCTTTTTTCTTAAAATCTTCCTTTCCATTATGCGAAAAGATCTTCCAGGAAATATGCATCTCCTCCCCCGGCGCAAATTCCTTTGGGGACGGATGCAGCCAGAAACATCCTCTGTCATTGCTTGATCTTTTTATATCTCTTTCCACGCTGTATCCGGAAAGACTTCCTTCTGTAAGAACCATACCAAAATGCGGTGCTTCCCCGCCCATGCGGAGCGCCATGATATAACTTGTATTTTCTCCGCAGAAAATATGTGCATGACAGCGGTAATCCAGACATTTTTCTCCCTCTGTGTAGGTATCTGCTAACGGAAAAGAAATCGCAATGCTTCCTCTGTTTGTAAAATAAGAGTGCCTTCCCTCATTTTTAATTATAAATTCTGTGACAAGTTCATCTCCCTGCCTGCTATTTGAAACCTTCCATGAAAATTCTGCCGGACACTTTACCTCTGCATAAGGGAAATCCTCCCGAAACCAGTTCATCTTTTTAGGATCACCGGAAAATACCATTTCTCTCACTCTGTTTTCTTCCATCGTCTTATCTCCTATTCTTTTACCCCGCCAAGTGTAATTCCCGTCACAAAATATTTCTGTAAAAACGGATAAATACAAAGTACCGGGATTGTTGAAATAAATATTTTAGCCGCACTTAAAGATGTGTTTGATGTCAT
>JAPFCT010000393.1 GCA_026169575.1 Faecalimonas sp. | reverse complement strand
ACAGATAAATCCGGTCACAGAATTTTGTGCTGGACAGCCGGTGGGAAATATAGACAACCGTCTTCTCCTGCACCGACCGGTTAAACAGTTCAAACACTTCCTTCTCCGCCAGTGCATCCAGCGCTGAAGTCGGCTCATCCAGTATGTATACATCCGCATCCTTATAAAGCGCTCTTGCGATCGCAAGTTTCTGACTCTCTCCACCGGAAAATTCCACTCCGGACTCCTCGATCACTTTCAGAAGCGGCGTGTCATATCCCTTTGGAAGCGCCTCGATCTTTTTCGACAGTCCCATCGCCGTCAGGCAGTCCACAGCCCGCGCACGGTCTGCCTGCGCCTGCTCTGTCCCGGCAACATTTTCCAAAATGGTCCCTGCATAAATATTAACATCCTGATAGACAACCGAAAACTTCTTATAATATTCTTTCCGGTCTATCTGACTGATGTTGATTCCATTTACATAGATTGCTCCTTCACTGACATCAAACAGCCGCGTCATCAGTTTGATCATCGTACTTTTCCCGGCTCCATTGATCCCCACAAAGGCAATCTTTTCTCCTTCCCGGATTTTCAGGCTGATATGGCTTAACACCCGGCGCTCCGTCTTTGGATAGGAAAATCCTACATCCTCATAGACAATTTCCCGGACATTTCCTTCCAGTTTCTTTGCATGCTCCGGCTTTTTCTGATAAGACGGATCATCCAGCAGGGAAAAATAATTGGATGCATACTCGGCATTTCTCACAAATTCTACCCACTGACTTTCCAGCTGATCCAGCGCCGTATTAAATGCGACTGTCATTCCGAGAAATAACACCACCTGACTGATGCCGATCCGGGACTGAAAGTAAGCCGCACCGATCAGTAAGAACACCGCCAGATTTCTCAGGAGCACGAACAGTTCCATCTGCAGTCCAAGATTTCGCTCCCGCGCAGAAACCTTTTTGACATTTTGGACGAACTCCTCTGATTTCGCCTCAAAACGCTTCCTAAGCTTCCCGGAAAGCTGAAACATCCGGACATCTTTCCCATAGGAAAAGTCATATCCGATATTGGAAAAATATGCTTTCTGGCGCGACAGCCTTGCACGCTCCGGCTCATTTTCCCGAATGTAGTTTCCAATCTTATGACTTAACTTTGTCTTGATCAGAAAAATCAAACTGCAGATCACAACGAGAAGCGGCTGCAAAAGCACAAGCAACATGCCGCTGACAAATGCTGTGATCGTCCCTTCCGCCATCTTCAGAAAATTCAGATACACTGCGAAAAATCCACTGCCTCCACCCAGCGCATCAATCGCGCTCTCACTTTTCACTGCAAATGCCGGATCCTCCAGATGTTCATAGTCAATCTGCTGATACCATCTCTGATACTTCTGCAGCTCTTCCCGGCGCAGGGCAGATAATTCGTTATCCAGTTTTTTGGAAGCTGCCATTCCCAATACCGTCGCAAGGAGCAGTCCTCCAAAAATGATACAGAACATTGCCGGCTCCGGCGTCCGTCTTTCCTCCAGCCACCCGACAAAAATCTGCGGCACCATCGCCAGCAGGATCGGCAGTCCACCGCCGCACAGTACCTGGCACATCATCAGCAGATACAGATAAGTGCGCTTCGACTCCCGGATCAGCTTCAGTTCCCGCAGAAGAATTTTATTCTCCTTTGCCAAAACGGTTGCCATACGATCATTCCCCCTTTATCTCTTTCTTTGTAAAATACTTGACTGTCAATTTCTAATTGTGAAACTCTTCACATTATACTACATTTTTTGCAAAAAGTTTATGACGTTTTTGAAATAGATAATCTTATATATTGTCAAACAGCTTCTTGTACATCCAATAAAATATCTTTTTCCTTCAAGTACTCTACAACGCAGCGATATCTATCCTTTTGTTTTGTTAACTTGTATAAATTTAATCCCTGCCAAAATTTTGAAAGATATTCCTCGCCTTTTTCTTCAAAATCATTTTCCAGCAATATACATGCAATGATGATCAGCGGTCTTCCAAGTATTTTTCCTCTTCCGGCTTGCAGTGTATACTTCAAAATTTTCTTACAAAGATTAATCGTTTCTTCTACATAGCCTTCCTCCTGCATTCTTCCGCATAAATTGCTGGAAATCAATTCCCATCTTCGCATAAAAAATGGTCTGTCTATCGCTTTTTCCTCATAGTTTTTCAAAATCTTTTGCCATATCTCAATCCCCTTCTCTTTTTCTCCTATCTCGCAATACTGTATGGCAATTAAATTTAAAATGTTACTCTCTCGATCAGTCAGAGGATATTCATAGAGATTTTCATCGTTTTGCTCTAACGTCATCTCTAAACTCTTATAAAGTCTTTGAATTCCTTCTTCTTTTGGATACAAATCATTTCTTAATTCCTGCTTAATCTGTCCAACAAGGAGATACTGCTGATT
>JAPFCT010000039.1 GCA_026169575.1 Faecalimonas sp. | reverse complement strand
GGGCAGTACTGTGCTGATCGGTATCAAACGCGGATTATTTTCCAACGAGGCCGGCATGGGAAGCGCACCAAATGCGTCCGCCTCTGCCGCTGTCTCACATCCCGTGAAGCAGGGACTCGTTCAGATCTTGTCTGTGTTCATCGACACACTTCTGATCTGTACTACGACCGCATTTATTCTGCTGCTCTCCAATGTTCAGGGGATTCCAGGCACACTTGACGGGATCCCGTACGTTCAGGCAGCGCTCCAGAAAAATGTAGGAACCTGGGGAATCCACTTTATCACCTTCTCCATCTTTGCATTTGCCTTCACGAGCCTTGTAGGAAATTACTACTATGCCGAAGCCAACATTCTGTTTATCAAAAACAGTCCGCTTCTTCTGAATGTCTTTCGCATCACCTGCCTGATTGCAATCTTTTTCGGCGCGCAGGCAAATTTCTCTACGGTATGGAACCTGGCAGATGTCCTGATGGGACTGATGGCGCTCGTCAATATTTTCGCGATCCTGCTTCTCGGAAACATTGCCTTTCGCGTCCTTGACGATTATCGCGCACAAAAAAAACAGGGCAAAGACCCCGTCTTTAAAGCCTCCAATGTCCATCTGACCGACACTGATGAATGGAAATAACCGTCTTTTCTGTAAAAATTCTACGAAAAAAAGAAGGTGGTACTCACTGTACGGACCTTCTTTTTTCTTCCCCTGAAACCTTGTTATACGAAAACTTTATTATACTGTAGCCTTATTGTCCTGAAGCTTTGTTATCCTGGAACCACCACTTCTATCAGCTCTGCTTGCTCTGTTCTTCCTGCCTTTCTTCCATTTCCCTGCCCGCTCTTGGTATATATTCGATCACATCCTGAATCCCGCAATCTGCATAATCACAGATTCTGCACAAAAGATTGACATCCAGTCTTTGCACATCTCCTTTACAGTAACGGTTCAGCTGTGTTCTCTGTATCCGCAGATCAAAACAGATTCTATTTTTAGAAATATTTCTTTCCTTCAGCAGATCTTCGATTTTTATCTTTAAATATCCTACATCTTCCATTGTATTTCACTCCCTGCATCTATCTAACTGATATTATATCCACCCGATCCCGAATAAATAAGATATAGCTTTGACAGG
>JAPFCT010000198.1 GCA_026169575.1 Faecalimonas sp. | reverse complement strand
TTGACGAAAGTGCTTGGATGTGAGGGATATAACATTGTGCAGAATAATGGAGAACTGGCAGGGCAGACTGTTTTTCATTTTCACATGCATTTGATCCCGAGATATGAAAATGATAATGTTGGATTGGGATGGAATGTTGGCACACTTACAGAAGAAGATAAGTCAGAGATTCTGTCGAAGTTAAGCGAGCAGTAAGATAGAATGGAGTACCTGGGTGAATCAGAAATTAAGTGAGAATATAGATTTTAATACGGCATATGACAAGTATGTAAATCTCGTTTTCCAAACAGCATTGAATTACTCCGGCGATTACCATGTAGCAGAAGAGGCTTCTCAACATGCATTTATGCAGTTGTATATTCAGTTTGAACAGATTGCAAATGGGAATATGAAATCATGGCTGATTACAACAACAAAGAACTATGTGCTGAATTACAATGAGAAGGTCAAATGGGAACTTACAGATGAGAATATCGTAGAATTATGTGACAAAAAGGAAGTGGCTCTCAGTACAGAACAAAATGTTTTTATAAAGCAAAAGGAAGAGAACCATATGTTACTGGAGAAAGAAATTTTTACTCAGCTGTATAAGAAAAATCCAAGATGGTGGCAGGCGGTAGTGCTGGCATATATCTATGAAGTGCCTCAGGAGGACATTGCAGTAAAAATGCGGATGGAATTAAATGCCCTGCATCAGATGCTCTATCGGGCAAGAAAATGGATCATGAAGAATTACAGAGAGGAATTTGAAGAGAGAATCTGAAAAACTGCCACAAAGTGATTGCCTGTACGGAAGATAGTTTTCATTATCGACCAATTAAACAAACTATTTTGCAGAACCATTCATTTTGTGACAGTCTTTGATTTTTATAACAAGCAGATTATTTACAAACAGATTCGATCAGTCCAACGATCGTATCGATGGAGTTTTGCTGACTGGACTGCTCCATTGCTTTTATATAGGACTCTCTGTTGCGGAACAATGCCTGCAGAGAATTAAGTAAGGTTGATTTGTTTAATTCTTCTTCTTCAAGAACTTTGCTGAATCCCTGACGTTCAAAAGAACGTGCATTTAAGATTTGGTCTCCGCGGCTTGCATTTGCAGAAAGAGGAATCAAAAGATTCGGTTTGTGCAGGGCAAGCAGTTCGCAGATGGCATTTGCACCTGCGCGGGAAATAACGACATCTGCCAGTGCAAACAAGTCTTTTAATTCAGACTTGATATATTCAAACTGGACATAGCCATCGAGTGATTTGAGAGATTCGTCTACTTTATCTTTTCCACAGAGATGTACTACATGGAAATCCTTTAGCAGTTCAGGCAGGATTTCGCGGACAGCGTTGTTGACAACAACAGACCCGAGACTTCCGCCAATGATCAGAATTACTGGTTTTCCGGCAGGGAGACCGCAGAATTTTAATGCGGCATCTGCATCTCCGGTTAAAAGCTCCTGGCGGATTGGAGATCCGGTGAAAACTGCTTTTTCCTTTGGAAGATGTTCCAGTGTCTCCGGGAAATTACAACAAATCTTTGTTGCAGCAGGAATGGAAAGTTTATTTGCCAGTCCCGGAGTCATGTCGGATTCATGGATAATGGTTGGAACTTTACATTTCTTTCCCGCCATCACAACAGGGACGGTTACAAATCCTCCTTTCGAAAATATGACATCCGGCTGCAATTCTTTGATCAGTTTTTTAGCTTCTCCGAATCCTTTTAGTACGCGGAATGGATCTGTAAAATTTTGAAGACTGAAGTACCGGCGCAGTTTCCCGGAAGAAATTCCGTGATAAGGGATACCGAGCGGTTCGATCAGCCCTTTTTCCATGCCGTTATAAGAGCCGATATATTGAATATCATACCCCAGTTCCTTTAAGCGGGGAAGAAGGGCGATATTAGGTGTTACATGTCCGGCAGTTCCTCCGCCGGTAAGAATAATACGTTTCATGATGTTCCTCCGAATCTTTTCTTCTATATCTAAGAATCATATTAAACGGATTTGAGAAAATGTCAAGGAAAAAGAAAAACAGTGTGGAGCAGCAAAATAAAAAACAGAATGAAAAATAAAATTCTTTTTGAGAGAAAGTGAGGTGCCAGATGGAAGAAAAATTCAAACAGTTTTTGAAAAAGCAGATGGAAGAAGAGGCAGAGCAAATAGAGAAAGAAGTTCTTTCAAATGAATCTTTAAAAGGGATTCAGGCGCCGGATACATTGCGGGAGGCACTGGCAAAAAGTATCAAGGAATATGAGGAGAAGCGGGCGGAGACTGCAAAAACTCATCACGGAGCGGGTGACTGTGAGATATCAGAAGAGGTTGGAATCAGCATTGAAGAATTCTGTGAGAAGCTTCCGGAAGAAGACCGCGAATCGTATTTGAGGTGGAGAGCAGCGGAAGAAAAGAAGAAAGCAAAGAAAACGAGGAGCATCTATCATTTCCCGAAGAAGAAAAAAGCCATCATGGTGGTCGCTGCGACAATGGTGCTGGTATTGGCAGTTGGTATGACAAGTGTCGGTGGAAGGCCATACTGGCTGAAAGTTGCAGATTTGATGTTGGGAAATGAGAATACAGTTACGGTTGATACAGAGGGAGAAGATAGAATCTTAACAACGGATGTAGATGAGAAAGAGGCATATGAGCAGATCAAAGAAGAATTGGGGATTGAACCTGTGCAGTTGCAGTATATGCCGACGGGGATGGAGTTTGATAAATGTGTTATAGAGAAAGAACTGGGGACTGCAAAGTTGCTTTATTTGTATCAGGACAAGATATTTGAGTATGAAATCTGTTACCAGTACAGTGATGTAGCCAGAAGTATTTCAACAGAGGATGACTGGTTGCAATCGTATAAAAAAGAAAAAGATGGTGTGGAAATTGATATTAGAGAATTTCAAGTAGAGAATGAAGAACAAAAAATGTACAGTGCTACTTTTGAGAAAAAAGATGTATTATATCGGTTAAGAGGAATAATCAATAGGGAAGAAATGGAAAAAATTGTAGAAAATTTATTTTTTTCTTAAAATCGCGTAAGTTTTTCGATGCTCAGCTGTTTACTTAAATAGAGGAGGAAAGAAGAATGAAAAAGAAGATAGTAATGTTTTTTACAGCATGCTCTATTATTGTAAGCATGGGTTTGGCAAACGTGAGTCAGGTAAAAGCGGAATCAAATTTAACTAAAGATGTAATGGCAGAAGGGAGTACAAGTGAAAATGTGCGGGGCCAGTATCTTATGGAAGGAACGACAACAATACGAAATGCTGGAAAAGGAATTGTAGCAGCGGGAGGCGATACAACAGCACAGAGAATTGTTGACAAAGTTCAGGTTGCTGTGATTGTAGAGCAGTATAATAACGGTTCGTGGTCACAAGTTTACACATGGAGAGAAACAGCCTATAATACGGCGATTGCAAGTACGAGCAAAGTGTTAAATGTTCCAAGAGGTTACTATTACCGCGCCAGAGGTATTCATTCTGCCAACACAGATGTGGCAAATTCTTTCACAAACGGAATCTGGATGGGTTAATCTTAATTAATCCCCCCGTCTGTTCGCGCATTACATAACCTAAGCAGGAAGACAAAAAATTTGTCATCTAAAAACAAAATATAGTAAAAATGAAAGGGACTATCTCAGTCTCTGCATCCGGTATGTTTGGGGAATGATTTATACCTGCAAAAAAACCTGTCATTTTCCAATAGAAAACGCCACACAAAAAACCGAGAAAAAGGTAAATACTACATAGTTGGATGCAGAGACTGAGATGGTCCCTTTGTAGCATGAATAACAACTGGAAAAGGCAAAAGAGACGAGATCCACAGAAGATGGAATGACGTTGCTTTTGCCTTTGTTCTTGTATTATTTGCCGGTAGCTTCTTTTAATGCTTGTGCAAGCTGATCCGGGCAGGAGGTTGATTTTGCTCCGCAGCGGATTCCTTCCATGCGGGCGATTGCATCGTCTACTTTCATTCCTTCTACAAGGCGGGCAACTCCCTGCGTATTTCCGGAGCATCCCCCGATAAATTCTACGGATTTGATCGTATCTCCGTCTAAGTCAAATTTGATTTCTCTGGCGCATACACCGTGTGTTTTGTATTCCATGACAGAACCTCTCTTTCATTTAGATTCGATAAACTTCTTTTTTATTATAGCAAACAGAGGTGGAAAATACCAGCATCCGGCTGTATTTACCCCAAATAGTAATTATCCTCAGCCAGAACCGTGGAAATTTACTGGAATGCAGTGATAAAATGAAGCAGAGATGAATCAAAAAGGATCGCGGTATGGTATCTTGACAGTTGATAAGATGGTAGGAGATGGATGGGTTTATTAAATGTGAAAATAAATGTGCCGGGATACTAGGTATTGAGGAGATTTTTTGATATAATCGAAAGAAAAAAGAATGATACTTAGGAGGAATAGAGATGATCGTAGGAATTATCGGAGCGATGGAAGACGAAGTGGCAATTTTAAAAGAGAAAATGGAGATCCATGAGGTTGTGG
>JAPFCT010000340.1 GCA_026169575.1 Faecalimonas sp. | reverse complement strand
TTTTCATGTTCCTCTATATGAAAAGAGCCATTTTTGACACTGACTTGTTCTAAAACAGCTTTTTTTAGATTATGGAATGCTAAAACCATGTTGTTTCCTCCTTGATCAATTGTTGCAGGCTGACTATCATTTAGCGGAAATAACTTCTTTTTCCCGCATTTTTCTGTATCAGTCCCCTTCAATTATAGCGGATATCAAAGAAAATACAACTAAAAAGAAATGAAAAGTTTGACTTTGCGGAAACAATTTTATATAATAAGATGTAATAAAAAGTGGGGACGGTGAACATTCGTGACAGAAAGACAGATTTCTCAGGCAGTTATCAGACGTCTGCCAAGATACTATCGGTATTTAGGTGAACTTCTGGAAAATGGAGTGGAGCGCATTTCATCCAATGACCTGAGCAAGAAAATGAAAGTAACTGCTTCCCAGATTCGTCAGGATCTGAATAACTTTGGCGGATTTGGTCAGCAGGGCTATGGATACAATGTAAAATATTTATATACAGAGATCGGGAAGATCCTGGGACTTGACAAGACACATAATATTGTGATCATCGGCGCCGGGAATCTTGGTCAGGCACTTGCCAATTATGCAGCATTTGAGCGGAGCGGATTCCTTTTAAAAGGGATTTTTGATATTAACCCGACATTGAAGGGGATGACGATCCGTGACGTTCCGATCCGGATGATGGAAGAACTGCCTGAATTCGTAAAGAATAATGACATTGAGATCGCAGCACTTACGATTCCAAAGACAAAAGCAGTGGAAGTGGCAGAACTTCTTGTAGATAACGGGGTGCGGGCAATTTGGAATTTTGCACATACGGATCTGAACCTTCCAAAGAATGTTATTGTAGAAAATGTGCATCTTTCAGAAAGTCTGATGCGGTTATCTTACAATGTAAATCGCTATAATTATTTTAATTCAAAGGAATAGCTGAGATGATCCTTGGAGTTGGAACTGATATGATAGAAATAGAGCGGGTGAGAAAAGCGTGTGAAAAACAGGCTTTTTTTACGCGTTGTTTTTCCATTCGGGAGCAGGAACTGATCCGCGGACATATGGAAAAAGCCGCAGGAAATTTTGCAGTCAAGGAAGCAGTGGCAAAAGTATTCGGAACCGGATTTTCTGGCTTCCGACCAGGAGATATTGAGGTGCTTAGGGATGAGAGGGGAAAGCCTTATGTAAATCTTCTGTGCGGAGCAAAGCGGGTTGCAGTTGCTTTGGGCATTACAAAAATCCATGTTTCCATTACTAATACAGACTGTTATGCTATGGCATTTGCAGTAGGAGAGGGTGAATATGATGAGATATCTGCCGACGGGAGCGCAGATGAAAGAAGGAGACCAGAAGACCATTTGTGACATGGGGATGCCATCGATGGTTTTGATGGAGCGGGCGGCACTTGCCGTTGTAGAAGAAATAAAAAAAGCGCAGCTGGATCTGAAAAAGGTACTGGTTGTATGTGGATCTGGAAATAATGGGGGAGATGGATTCGCGGTGGCGAGGCTTTTGCATTTGCAGGGGCATGCGGTGGAAGTCTGGTCTGTGGGGAAGCAGTCTTCTATGACAGCAGAGACAAGGCTGCAAATGGAGATTGCGCGAAACTATGGCGTTCCGGTAAAAGATGCAGTTCCAGAAGCGGATCATACAGTGATCGTAGATGCGATTTTCGGAATCGGATTGTCAAGACAGGTTTCCGGGTCATATTATAATGTAATCGACAGTGTGAACCGGATGAAAGGGAAAAAGGTTGCAGTAGATATTCCATCAGGGATTTCGGCAGATACCGGGGAAGAGATGGGAATCGCCGTTGCGGCAGATCTTACCG
>JAPFCT010000111.1 GCA_026169575.1 Faecalimonas sp. | reverse complement strand
GCTTTAAATCATGAGTTTGGAATACATAGTCTGAAACATAATTACAGGCATCACGATAAACAGACATAGTTTCATCAAGCAAAACTTTATCTGTATCCGTGGCGACTATTTGAACTTTTGCTGTTATAGTCATCTGTTCCATAGATGTACTCCCTTCATTGATATTCCACTAGATATAGTATATAACAGCATATAGTGAAAGTTAATAATTATCAGAGGTAAACTATGGACAATAGCTATAATCGTCATAACAGACGAAAATACAGCCTAAAAGTACATATAGTTCTTGTAACTAAATATCGTAAGCAACTACTAAAAGGTTCTATTGCTGACGATGTTAAGCAAAAGATTTTTGATATAGCCAATACTCGTGGCTACGAAATAATTACTATGGAAACAGACCACATGCATTTCTTAATAAGTTATGATACGAGGGATAGGGTTTGCGACATTGTTAAGATTGTAAAACAAGAAACAACATATTACCTATGACAAAAGTATGGTTTGTTTCTGTCTAAACAGTATTGGAAGAAAAGGATATTTTGGTCAGACGGATACTTTGCTTGCAGTATTGGAGAAGTATCGTCAGCGACTATACAAAAGTATATTGAGAGTCAGGGTTAATGGCTAAAGATTCACAAGGCTCCTCCCACCACCTGAAGGTAGTGGGTTTCCGCCTATGGCAAACGAAAGGATTTAATTTATGAAAATCATCTTGCAAAATTTGCTTTTTTTCTGCTGTCTCTCGAGTAGGGGAGAGCAGTACTTCTAATAATTTTAACACGCCGCCGTCAGCCTCCTGCTCAGAATCACTCAGGCAGATTATGACTGCAGAGAGAAGATCATAGTTTTGGGGAATCTCGTGCACATCACCGATTATATTTTCCTCATGGATGGAGTAGCGTCTTCCGTTGCCATTCCGGTAATCTGTTCTGTGTTGGAAGATTCATCTGGATTGACAGTTATGCTGGAAACCTGAGGTTCTCCTTCAATGTAACATTCTGCAATTTCCTTTACATCACAGTCTTTATATTCAATCAGACAACTTTTTATGATCCATGCCAGAATAATCTTATTGGCAAGGAGGCGCTTACAGGCAGCATCGTAAGAGGACTTCCTGCCTGCTGCTGAAATATTTTTAGCGAGTATATTTTCTGCTTGCATTGTGAGCCACCTTTCAAATATTCTTTTGGGATTCTGATTGCTGCAGCAAAGAATGTGATTGTGGGGAGTTAACTTCCGCAAGTTTTTAAGTTATTCTGATTCTACCACGAAAACGTCAGAGAATCTATAAACAGAATATGAAAAAATGGTAAAGAAAAGTTGGGAAAAACATCGCAAACAACCCTTGACGGCGGCAGAAAATGTTCCTATAATGGAATTTGTATAGGCAAAGACGTTGACGAAGACAGTAAGATATACTGGAAAATCAAAGCGAGCCGGGGATGGTGGAAGCCTGGTATGAGTAAAGTATATTTGAATATCACTTCTGAGTTGCAGGCGCTGAACATTTTTTGGAAAAATAAGTAAGCACTGACGGGATTCCGCCGTTATCGGGAGCGCATATGCTGGTATGTTGTAACAGGTGGTAAAACGAAAGATGATGCTTCCGTCCTTTTACAGGGCGGGAGTTTTTTTATTACACAGAAGAATCCTATGTAATAAAAAACACGCTTCGTGTGAAACGGAATTTATATTTTTAAAGATTACTTTGCAACCGGGCCGGCAGGACCGCATCTGTGAAATATAGAAAGAAAAGGAGAATCAGTATGTATCAGAAAGTATCTACGGACTTAAAATTTGTTGACCGTGAGAAGAAAACAGAAAAATTCTGGGAAGAGAATGATATCTTCCGAAAAAGTATGGAAAACCGCAAAGAAGGGGAGACATATACATTTTACGATGGACCTCCGACTGCCAATGGAAAACCGCACATCGGACATGTGCTGACTCGTGTCATCAAGGATATGATTCCAAGATACCGTACCATGAAGGGATATATGGTACCAAGAAAAGCCGGGTGGGATACACACGGACTTCCGGTAGAACTGGAAGTGGAAAAATTGCTTGGACTGGATGGAAAAGAGCAGATTGAGGAATATGGATTAGAGCCATTTATCAAACATTGTAAAGATAGTGTATGGAAATATAAAGGAATGTGGGAAGATTTCTCTGCGACAGTTGGATTCTGGGCAGACATGGATAACCCATATGTTACTTACGACAATAACTTTATTGAGTCTGAGTGGTGGGCATTAAAACAGATCTGGGAGAAAGGACTGTTATACAAAGGATATAAGATCGTACCTTACTGCCCTCGTTGTGGAACTCCGCTTTCCAGCCACGAAGTCGCACAGGGATACAAGGATGTCAAAGAGCGTTCCGCAATCGTAAGATTTAAAGTAAAGGGAGAAGATGCTTACTTCCTTGCATGGACAACAACGCCATGGACACTTCCTTCTAACGTTGCACTTTGTGTCAACCCGAATGAAACTTATGTAAAAGTAAAAAATGACGGTTACACATACTATATGGCACAGGCACTTGTGGATACCGTGCTGGAAGGTGATGTGGAAGTCGTAGAGACTTATGTCGGAAAAGATTTGGAAAATAAAGAGTATGAGCCGTTATTCCCGTTTGTAGAGTTAAATAAGCGGGCATACTATGTGACATGTGCTGATTACGTTACACTTACAGATGGTACTGGTGTCGTTCATATTGCACCTGCGTTTGGTGAGGATGATGCGCAGGTTGGACGCAGATATGACCTTCCATTCCTTCAGTTAGTAGATGAAAAGGGTGAGATGACAGAGGAAACTCCATGGGCAGGAACATTCTGTAAGAAAGCAGATCCGATGGTATTAGAAGATCTGGAGAAGAGAGGACTTCTCTTTGCTGCTCCGAATTTTGAACACAGCTATCCACACTGCTGGAGATGTGATACTCCATTGATTTATTATGCGCGTGAGTCATGGTTCATCAAGATGACAGAAGTAAAAGAAGATCTGATCAGAAACAACAATACGATCAACTGGATTCCGGAAAGCATCGGAAAAGGACGTTTCGGAGACTGGCTTGAGAATGTACAGGACTGGGGAATCAGCCGTAACAGATACTGGGGAACTCCTCTTAATGTTTGGGAATGTGAATGTGGACATATGCATTCCATCGGAAGCATTGAAGAACTGAAATCAATGTCAGATAACTGTCCGGATGATATCGAACTGCACCGCCCATTTATCGATGCAGTGACGATCAAGTGTCCGCACTGTGGAAAAGAGATGCACCGTGTGCCGGAAGTTATCGACTGCTGGTTTGACAGTGGGGCAATGCCGTTTGCACAGCACCATTATCCATTTGAAAATAAAGATTTATTTGAGCAGCAGTTCCCGGCAGACTTTATTTCCGAGGCGGTAGACCAAACAAGAGGATGGTTCTATTCTCTGCTTGCAATCTCGACACTTGTATTTAACAAAGCGCCATATAAGAATGTTATCGTGCTTGGACATGTGCAGGATGAAAAAGGACAGAAGATGAGTAAATCCAAAGGAAATGCAGTCGATCCGTTTGAAGCATTAGAGCAGTACGGAGCAGATGCGATCCGCTGGTATTTCTATATCAACAGTGCACCGTGGCTTCCAAACCGTTTCCACGGCAAGATCGTGACAGAAGGACAGCGTAAATTCATGGGAACACTTTGGAACACTTACGCATTCTTCGTATTATATGCGGAGATCGATCAGTTTGACGCGACAAAATATCAGCTGGAATACGAGAAACTTCCGGTTATGGATAAATGGCTGTTGTCGAAACTCAATACACTGATCAAGACAGTAGATACGAATCTGGAAAACTACCGGATCCCGGAGAGTGCAAGAGCGCTTCAGGAATTTGTGGATGATATGAGTAACTGGTATGTCAGAAGAAGCCGTGAGCGTTTCTGGGCAAAAGGAATGCCGCAGGATAAGATCAACGCGTATATGACACTTTACACAGCGCTTGTGACTGTGGCAAAAGTAGCTGCACCGATGATCCCGTTTATGACAGAAGACATCTATCAGAACCTTGTCAGAAGCATCGACAAAGAAGCTCCGGAAAGTATCCACTTATGTGACTTCCCGGTTGCAGACGAAGCGTTGATCGACAGTGAGTTAGAAGAGAACATGGATGAAGTTCTGAAATTAGTTGTGATGGGACGTGCATGCAGAAATACTGCAAACATCAAAAACCGTCAGCCGATCGGAAAAATGTTTGTGAAATCTTCTGTAACTTTACCGGAATTTTACCAGGAGATCGTAGAAGAAGAGCTGAATGTAAAAGAAATGGAATTTACAGACGATGTCCGCGCATTTACTTCATATACATTTAAACCACAGTTGAAGACAGTGGGACCGAAATACGGTAAACTGTTAGGTGGAATCAAAGCTGCCCTTGAAAACCTGGATGGAAATAAGGCGATGGATGAACTGAATGAGACAGGATCTCTGAAACTGGATGTGAACGGACAGGAAGTTACATTGTTTAAGGAAGACTTGCTGATCGACATGGCGCAGATGGAAGGATATGTATCTGAGAGCGACAATGGCGTGACAGTTGTACTGGATACGAACCTGACAGAAGAGCTTCTGGAAGAAGGATTTGTAAGAGAGATCATCAGTAAGATCCAGACAATGAGAAAAGAAGCAGATTTCGAAGTGACAGACAAGATTACCGTATATTACGAAGGAACAGAGAAGGCCAATGAAGTGTTCGCAAAATATCAGACAGAGATCATGGGCGAAGTGCTTGCGACAGAGATGAAGCAGGAGACTCCGGCAGGATATGTCAAAGAGTGGAACATCAATGGTGAAAAAGTAAACATGGGTGTACAGCGCTAATCCGGGAGCGGTCTCAGACTGACGAAAGAGACGGTACACGAGCATGATCCCCGCACGTCAGAAAGAGGTGCGGGGATAAAAAAGAGAGGAGAGAGAAAGTGTCGGATTTTAAATTTGATAAAGAAGCGTTTAAAAAAGAAGTCAAGAACAATGTGAAGACTTTATACAGAAGAACGATAGATGAGGCAACACCGCAGCAAACATTTCAGGCGGTGTCTTATGCTGTAAAAGAATATATTATTGACAACTGGCTTGCGACTCAGGAAGTATACGAAAAGGAATCACCAAAGACAGTTTACTATCTGTCGATGGAATTTTTGATGGGAAGGGCGCTCGGAAATAACCTGATCAACTTAACTGCTTATCAGGATGTGAAAGAGGCTCTGGAAGAAATGGGGATTGATCTAAATGCAATCGAAGATCAGGAGCCGGATCCGGCGCTTGGAAACGGAGGACTGGGACGTCTTGCAGCCTGCTTTTTAGACTCTCTTACTTCTCTTGGTTATCCTGCATATGGATGCGGGATCCGTTACCATTATGGAATGTTTAAACAGAAGATAAAAGATGGATATCAGGTAGAGACACCGGATAACTGGCTGAAGAATGGAAATCCATTTGAGATCCGCAGAGATGAATATGCAAAGGAAGTCCGTTTCGGCGGTACGATTCGCATGCAGCACAATTATGAGACCGGGCGGGACGAATTTATCCAGGAGAATTTTGAGTCCGTTCTTGCAATTCCATACGACATGCCGATCGTCGGTTATGGAAATAATGTGGTAAATACACTGCGGATCTGGGATGCGAAAGCGATTACATCGTTCCGTTTAGATTCTTTTGACCGTGGGGAATACCACAAAGCGGTGGAGCAGGAAAATCTTGCAAAAACAATTGTGGAGGTGCTTTATCCAAACGATAATCATTATGCGGGAAAGGAACTGCGTTTAAAACAGCAGTATTTCTTCATCTCTGCAAGTCTTCAGGAAGCGATTGAGAAATACAAACGTTCTAATGACGATATCCATCGTCTGCATGAAAAAGTGATCTTCCAGATGAATGATACACATCCGACCGTAGCGGTTGCGGAATTGATGCGTCTTCTGATGGATGAGGAAGGATTGAGCTGGGATGACGCATGGGATATCACAACAAAATGTTGTGCATACACGAACCATACGATCATGTCCGAGGCGCTTGAAAAATGGCCGATCGATCTGTTTTCCAGACTGCTTCCGCGTGTATACCAGATTGTGGAAGAGATTAACCGCCGTTTCGTAGAAAAAGTGCGCCAGATGTATCCGGGAAATGAAGATAAGGTAAAGAAAATGGCAATCCTCTATGACGGACAGGTGAAGATGGCACACCTTGCGATCGTTGCGGGATTCTCTGTCAACGGTGTCGCGAAGCTTCACACAGAGATCTTAAAACACGAAGAACTCAAAGATTTCTACGAGATGATGCCGGAGAAATTTAACAATAAAACAAACGGAATTACACAGAGACGGTTCTTGCTGCATGGAAACCCATTGCTTGCAGACTGGGTGACAGAGCATATCGGAGATAAGTGGATCACAGACCTTTCTGAGATGGCAAAATTAAAACCGTTAGCGGATGACCCGAAAGCAAGAAAAGAATTTATGGAGATCAAATATCAAAATAAAGTACGTCTTGCAAAATATATCAAAGAGCACAATGGAATTGAAGTAGATCCAGATTCTATTTTTGATGTGCAGGTGAAGAGACTGCATGAGTATAAACGGCAGCTGTTAAATATTCTCCATGTAATGTATCTGTACAATCAGATGAAAGAGCATCCGGAGATCACGTTCTATCCGAGAACCTTTATCTTCGGCGCAAAGGCGGCAGCCGGATATAAACGCGCAAAGCAGACGATCAAACTGATCAATTCTGTGGCAGATGTGATCAACAATGACAGAAGCATCAATGGAAAGATCAAGGTTGTCTTTATCGAAGACTACCGCGTATCGAATGCAGAACTGATCTTTGCCGCTGCAGATGTCAGTGAGCAGATTTCTACCGCTTCGAAGGAGGCATCCGGAACCGGAAATATGAAATTTATGTTAAACGGAGCTCCGACACTCGGAACGATGGACGGCGCCAACGTAGAGATCGTGGACGAGGTCGGAATCGAAAACGCATTCATCTTCGGACTCAGTTCCGATGAGGTCATCAACTACGAGAACAATGGCGGTTATCATCCGATGGATATTTATAATAGCGACTGGGAGTTAAAGAGGGTTGTCGACCAGCTGGTGGATGGAACTTATGCGAACGGAGATCATGAACTGTACCGGGATCTGTATAACTCACTGTTAAATACAAAGAGCAGTGACAGAGCAGATACTTACTTTATCCTCAAAGACTTCCGCTCTTATGCAGAAGCGCAGAAGCGTGTGGAAGCCGCATACCGTGATCAGGACCGATGGGCAAAGATGGCATTGTTAAATACAGCATCCTGCGGTAAGTTCACTTCCGACAGAACGATCGAGGAGTATGTTGCAGATATATGGAAACTGAAAAAAGTGACAGTGAAGCCGGATCCGAGGCTCTAAAAAGGATAAAAGATCAGAATAAAGGAATCATTTCAGGCGGACTCTCCAGAGTCCGTCTTTGATTTTAAAATTCCTTCGCAAAATCTGTGGAATATGAGGGTATAGTTTCTGCGATCCTTCCATACATTGTAGAGGAGGGACGAAGAGATGCGAAGAAAAGCAAGAGAATTATTTTCACTGTTGGTCATTATATTTCTGTTGCCCTATGTGGTGACGCTTTTTATGAATGGAGCCCACATCAAGACAAGCAGCCGGATCGAGGAAGATTATGTAAAAGTGCAGTCGGGCACAAGAATCGAGGAGATCGTGTGGGAAGAATATCTTGCAGGCGTACTGGCAAAAGAGATGCGGGCAGATTCAGAACTGGAGGCATTGAAGGCGCAGGCAGTGATCTTACGTTCCGGATTTTATGAAAAACTAGATCATGACAGAAAGACGATCTTTACCGATGATTTTTACCGGATGGAAGAGTTAGAAAAAGAGTGGGGGGAAGACGCGGCAGTTTATGAAGAAAATCTGAAAAAAGCAGTGCGGGAGACTGATAACATGATCCTGCAGTATCAGGATCAATATGTAACGCTGCCGTACCATAAGCTGAGCGCGGGAAAGACAAGAACCGGGCAGGATGCATTTGGAAGTGAAGATTATCCATATCTGCAGGCAAGAGACTGTCCCAAAGATC
>JAPFCT010000036.1 GCA_026169575.1 Faecalimonas sp. | reverse complement strand
GTGCTGATGTATTATGCAGAACAATTACAATAGAAGCGTGGAACCGGCAGTATATGCAGGATTTTTTGTCCGGATGGCGGCGCATCTGATCGATATGCTGCTTGTCGGAATACTCCTTCTGTTTGCGAGGATTCCGTTCGCGCTGTTTTCTATGGTTTTCCCGACAGACTTTCTGGAAAAAGGCGTGCTGTTTTCTTACACAATCAAGGATATTTATCTGTATCTCGGCGGGGTGCTGTATTATATTCTGCTGACTTACTATACCGGGACAACACCCGGGAAGAGGCTGATGAACCTCCGTGTAGTCCAGGAAGATGGACAAAAACTCACGCTTTTCAATGTGGTCTACCGGGAGACGATCGGAAGATTTCTGTGCAGTTTCTTCTGGGGGATCGGATATATTATGGCAGGAATCGATGGACAGAAGCGGGGACTGCATGATATGATCTGTGGTACGCGCGTGATTTATGAGAAGCGGGTGAAAGTGACCGTTGTCAATAACGGAGCGCCGCAGAGACCGTATGGGATGCCATATCAGGCTGTGCAGAAGCCAGATATACCACCGCATCAGCCTGTGCAGAATCCAGATATGCCGTATCAGTCCATGCAGAAGCCAACGGTACAGAATCCAGCTGTGCAGAAGCCGGATGGATTCCAGAGTAGTGAAGGATCCAGAGAAAAAGGAGAGATCCATACCTTGCCGACACCGTGTTTTCAGGCAGAGGGAAGGTCTGTGCGGGCAGAATCAGAGCATGGACAGTGCGTGGAGAAAGCAGACAGAGACGTTTGCCGGCAGATGCAGGGAGACAAAATAGATGAGAAGATAGAGAAACGACAAGAAATAAAGGAGACGGAAGATGAGAAAAGAAGATTTTAATTTTGATTTACCGGAGGAATTGATCGCGCAGGATCCACTGGAGGACCGGTCCAGTTCCAGGCTGCTTGTACTTGATAAGGAGACGGGAAAGACAGAGCACCATGTGTTCCGTGAAATCATAGATTATCTTGAAGCGGGAGACTGCCTCGTGATCAATGATACGAAAGTGATCCCTGCAAGACTGATCGGTTCCAAAATCGGAACAGATGCAAAAATAGAAGTATTGCTGTTAAAGAGAAAGGAAAATGATGTCTGGGAGACATTGGTAAAACCGGGAAAGAAAGCAAAGATTGGAACAAGAATTAGTTTTGGGGATGGATTGTTAGTCGGAGAAGTGGTAGATATTGTAGAGGAAGGAAACCGCCTGATCCATTTTGAATATGAAGGAATTTTTGAGGAAATCCTAGATCGGCTTGGACAAATGCCGCTTCCGCCATATATCACGCACCAGCTGGAAGATAAGAACCGGTATCAGACGGTTTATGCAAAACACAGCGGTTCTGCGGCGGCGCCGACGGCAGGGCTTCATTTTACACCGGAATTGTTAAAGAGGATTGAAGAAAAAGGCGTGCAGATTGCGAGAGTGACACTGCATGTAGGACTTGGAACTTTCCGTCCGGTGAAAGTGGATAATATTCTGGAGCACCATATGCATTCGGAGTTTTATCAGATTGAGGAAGAGGCGGCAGAGAAGATCAACACTGCAAAGGCAAACGGAAAAAGAGTGATCGCAGTCGGGACTACAAGCTGCCGTACGATCGAGTCTGCGGCAAAAGAAGATGGAGCGATCGCGCCGGTGAGCGGCTGGACGGATATTTTTATTTATCCGGGATATCAGTTTAAAGTGCTGGATTGTCT
>JAPFCT010000070.1 GCA_026169575.1 Faecalimonas sp. | reverse complement strand
GAGTACCGGTATGGTGTACAATCATTTGCTTTATTATTGTAGCAGGAGCATTTCTCTGTAGTTTCATAATTTCTAAAAGGTTGAGAGAGATGTAGTGTGCATTCTTGACTTCAAATATAAAAAGTGGTATATTTATAACATAAAGTGTTAAATATACCACATAGAAGGAGGTCTATTATGAAATGTAGGTATGGCTTTTTAGGTTTTTTCTCTCTCATTGGCTTGCTGGGATTTTGGACAGATAATCCTATGTTTTTTCCGTTTTTAGGGTTTGCCTTATTTTTTGAATATTTCTTTGTGGAAACAGATGAAATATTTGTTCAAAATATGAGAAAAGCTGCTGCGTGGGCGTTTTTCTCTGAATTAGTAATAACAGCCATTGTCACGTTCTATTATGCAATCATAGAGCATAATTCTAATGTCGCACTTATAAAAGGGATTGGTTTGGGATTTGGATTTTCCATAATTGTTTTCTGTTTTGTTACTGCTTATTTTGATTGGAAAGATAGGTGTGGTGTATCCGATGATTAAAAACAGAATTAAAGAGTATAGAGCAAGATTTGATATGAAACAGGAAGACTTGGCTGCAAAAGTAGGTGTACGCCGAGAAACTATAGGAAACCTTGAAAAGGGGAAATACAATCCATCATTGGTTTTGGCATGGAATATCGCAAAGACATTCCATGTTACGATTGAAGAAATTTTTACAGTAGAAGAATAATTTTCTAAAATCTTTACCTACATTTAACTTGTAACAGTGATCTAAAATGATAAAATTATCGTAATAGAAGCAGAAATCGGAGGATGGTAATATGTTCTTAATAACGATAATTAGTATGATCATTGGATTGTCCATTTCTTTTTTCCTTGCGAGAAGATATGATATGAGCGAAAAGGTGGACAAAGGGATCGGATTTTGCTATTGGAAATTAAGTTATAGACGAAAATTGATCAGAACATTATGGATGGTACCGGTACTGATAATAATAAATATTGCATTTTACAAAGAATTTCCGGCATATTCCTATGAAAGGATCATTGGTGTGATTCTTTTTCTGCCGGTTTTTATCCAGGTTGCCTACAATTATAAGAAGTGGAAAGACGAAATTACTCAAGAAGAGGATGGAAAAAATAGAAAAATATGATATTCTAACTATAGCAGAAAGAAAATTTCAACAAGGGTGGGGGAGTGATAAGTAATGGCAAAACAAAATATTTATGACAACGAATGTTTCTTTGAAGGTTATAAAAAGCTGAGACAGAACGAAATAAATGCGAATACGTTATTTGAGATTCCGGAATTGTTTGCAATGTTACCTGATTTAAGTGGAAAAACAATCTTGGATATGGGCTGTGGATTTGGTGAGCACTGTATCAAATTTGTGGAAGCAGGCGCAGAAGCGGTTGTAGGAATTGATATTTCCGAAAAGATGTTGGAGATTGCAGAAGCAGAGAATAGACATCCTTCTATTTCCTATATCAATATGCCGATTGAAGAGATATCAAAATTGCATAGAAAATTTGACGTTGTTATCAGTTCCCTTGCGTTGCATTATGTTGAAAATTATGAGGCAGTTGTCAGTGATGTGTATCAACTGTTAAATGACAGAGGAGTATTTCTATTTTCGCAGGAGCATCCGCTGACTACCTGTTTTTCGTCAGGTGACAGGTGGACCAAAGATGAAAAGGGAAAAAAGTTATATCTAAATCTTATGGACTATGGAAGGGAAGGAGAAAGAGAAACGTCATGGTTTGTTGATGGTGTCAGGAAATATCACAGAACATTTTCAACGATAATGAATGTCTTGGTGCAAGAAGGATTTTCTATAGAAAGTGTGGCGGAGCCGCTTCCAACGGTCGAAATTCTTGAAAAATATCCCGGGTACGCGGATCTCTTTCATAAACCTGATTTTTTGCTGGTAAAAGCTGTTAAAAAATAAAATATATAGTTGGATTTCATCAGCTATGTAAGGAATAGAAAAGGAGATTATTATGAACGAAAAGAAGAACGAGGAATGTCTTATTTGCGGGGAGCATTTGGTATATTTAGATGCGGCAGAACAGATGACATGTTCTATCTGTAAAAAAGTGGAGGTCAGCAACTGCCGGTGTGCGGATGGGCATTATGTGTGCAGTGAGTGTCATATGTCCGGGATGGACAGTTTTCTAGGCATCTGTCTGAGGGAAACTTCTAAAAACCCGGTTGAAATTTTACAGAAACTGATGAAACAGCCGTTCTGCCATATGCATGGGCCGGAGCATCATGTTTTGGTTGGCGCCAGTCTGATCACCGCTTTTAAAAATGCAGGAGGAAACATAGAACTTCAGGATGCATTGCTTGAGATGCAAAACCGGGGGCGCCAGGTTCCGGGAGGGATCTGTGGTCTGTGGGGAAGCTGCGGCGCTGCGGTAAGTACTGGTATCTGTATTTCTATACTGACCGGATCCAGCCCGCTGGCGACAGAATCCTGGGGATGGTGCAATGAGATGACTTCCCGCGTGCTGGCGCATGAGGCGAGAATCGGAGGTCCACGCTGCTGTAAGCGAAATTCGACGATCGCGATTCTGGAGGCAGTGGAATTTATCGGAGAAAAGTTTGGTGTGGAACTGGAAAAGCCGGAGAAAATTGTCTGCGAATGGTTTGAGCAGAATAATCAGTGTATCCGTGAACGGTGTCCGTTTCATCCGGTGAATGAAAAATAACAGAAGAAAAATACACAAACTGTGACTAACTCACAGAATTTCTGTGGATCATGGGTATAATAAGAGATAACAAAGGAAATGGAAGCAGACCTGATAAAATGTCAGGCGACCATAAATGATTGTAGGAACAGAAAGGATGGAAGAACAATGGCAGCAATTCAATTAACAAGTGAAACATTTCAAAAAGAAGTATTAGAGGCAAAGGAACCGGTTTTAGTAGATTTCTGGGCGCCATGGTGCGGACCTTGCCAGATGGTACTGCCGATCATCGAGGAACTGGCAGAGGAAGTGACAGATGTAAAGATCTGCAAAGTCAATGTAGATGAGCAGATGAAGATCGCGAAAGAATATCGTGTGATGTCAATTCCTACACTGATCTTATTCAAAGATGGGAAGATCGCGAAACAGGAACTCGGTGCAAAGACGAAAGAAGAGTTACTGGAAATGATTCACGCATAAGAGTTTCATTCCCTTTCAGCATAATGACGCAGTACACGAGGGTAGTAACAAAAAATGGATAAGCAAAAAGGAAATGTCCGTATGGCTGCAAAAAGCAGGACATTTCCTTTTTTATTATCCGGAGTTTTACTTACATCCGTTTCTGCCAGGGGAATTTCTGAAACCAGAGAAAAGGACTGGTTCTGAATGAAACTGTACTTAAAGCGTAAGAGAAGTCAGTCCGGCGCGGTCGATGATATGTACGTTTCCGCGGGAAAGTTCGACATACCCTTCGGAGGAGAAGTATTTGAGCATCCGGGTGACAACTTCTCTGGCGCTTCCGACGAACCGTGCGATCTGCTCGTGCGTCATGTGGATGGTGTCAGATTGTTCATTGGCTGATTCTTCGAGAAGAAAGAGTGCAAGCCGTTTATCAAAGCTCATGAACAGTACCTGCTGCATGGCCCACATGACATCGGAGAAACTTTCAGACGCCAGTTTGTAGGCGAATGCTTCCACATAAATATTTTCCTGCATGATCTGTGAAAAGGCACAGGAGTTGATCTGAAGAAATTCGCAGTCGGAAACTGCATCAATATGAACGTCAAATGTGATGGAATGAAGGACGCAGGAAGCTGACAAGATACAGATGTCTCCGTCATACAGCCGGTAAAGTGTGATCTCCCTTCCATCTTCTGAGAGAATATAGACACGGATGGATCCTCTTTTGATGAAAAGCACGCCGACACAGTCTAAGTCGGCACTGTGGATCGCGTCTCCTTTCTGATAGGATACAGCGGTTGTCCCGCCAACAAGAATATCTTTCTGATGAGGGGACAATTTATCCCAGAAAGTAAAATGTGATTTTAAAAGTTGAATATCGTGTTCAGTCATTCGTTATGTCACGCTCCTTTGCATAGTGGTATTGTACTATGAGATGAAAAAAAGAGCAAATGATTTTGGAGGAAAACTAATAAACAGAAAAAATCCCCATATATTTGATAGTATGGAAGGAGCGAAAACATTTGCTTTGGATAGAAATCGGGAATATGGGGGAAGTTATGGCAGAGAGAATCGGAGCGATCAACAGCGCTGTGAATGCGTTTGTGTGGGGCAGGGGGATGCTGGCAGTTTTTCTGGGAGTCGGGATACTTTTTACGCTGCGGACGGGGTTCTTTCAATTCAGAGGCTGGAACATATGGATGGGAGAAACACTTGGCGCATTATTGCGTGACCGGCGTGTCAGGAGGACGCAGGATCATCAGTCTATCTCACAGTTTCAGTCATTTTGCACGGCGCTTGCAGCGACGCTTGGAACCGGGAATATTACCGGGGTTGCGACCGCGATCGTAACCGGAGGGCCCGGGGCAGTGTTCTGGATGTGGGTGTCTGCACTTCTTGGTATGATGACGATCTATGCAGAAAATGTACTTGGGATCAAATACCGCTACAAAGACCAAAATGGCACATGGGTCGGGGGAGCCATGGTCTATATGGAGCGGGGACTCGGAGCAAAGTGGCTTGCGGTTATTTTCTCTGTTTTCTGTCTTTGTGCATCTTTCGGAATGGGAAATATGACGCAGGCAAATGCAATCGCAAAAGGGATCAAAGAGACCTGGAGGGTTCCGGAGCAGATCACCGGAATCGTGCTGATGCTGCTTGTATCTGCTGTGATCTTAGGCGGTGTCAGGCGGGTGGCAAAGGTCGCGGAAAAGATTGTTCCGTTTATGGCAGCTTTTTATATTCTGGGAGGTTTGCTAGTCATTGTGACACACTGGGAGAAAGTTCCGGGGACTTTTTTGTGGATTTTCGAGGAGGCGTTTGGACTGCGTGCAGTTTGTGGAGGTGCGGCAGGGTATGGAATGAAGATGGCGGTAAAAATGGGGATTTCCCGCGGCGTTTTTTCCAATGAGGCAGGGCTTGGCTCTTCTGCGATGGCGCATGCGGCCTCGGATGTAAGTTGTCCGCAGGTCCAGGGAATGTGGGGGATTGCGGAGGTGTTTATCGATACGGTTGTAGTCTGCACAGTCACGGCGCTTGCAATCCTGACTTCCGGGGTGTATGATCCACAGATATGTCTTCGCAGTATTGCAGAAGGAGTGGAAACCATTGATGGGACAACGCTGACCGGGAATGCATTTGCAACGGTCTTTCCCAATGGGGACAAATTCCTCTCGCTCTCAATTGCACTGTTTGCATTTGCCACGATCATCGGATGGGCATATTTTGGAGAGCGGACGGCAGCATATCTTTTTGGGGAACGTGCTGTGTTTCCATACAAACTACTGTACATCCTGATCCTTTTGCCGGGGGCTGTCCTTGCACCAAAGCTTGTCTGGGAATTGTCTGATACGTTTAACGGATTAATGGCAATCCCAAATCTGACAGCGTTGATCCTTTTGCATGGGGAGGTTGTACAGATGACAAGAAGATACCAGAGTTTCGGAAAACGAAAGTAGCTGTTGCCGGAATCTAAATTTCATAAAATCTTAATAAATCATACCGCCTATCTTAAAGTTCTTTTTGTATAATAAGGTCAGTTCAAAAGAAAGCAATGAATAAGAT
>JAPFCT010000282.1 GCA_026169575.1 Faecalimonas sp. | reverse complement strand
TCCAAGAACAGGAAAGATATGATATTATGCAGGATAAGCTTAGCGTAAAAGAATATGAAGACCCTTTTAAGGATTAAGGCGAAGTAATACAAATGCCCTTTTAAGGGCGGCGATGAGTCAAAAGCAGAGTGGCTGGAGCAAAGCGAAAGCCAGCG
Source organism: Faecalimonas sp. (assembly GCA_026169575.1). The sequence continues at coordinate 9,880 of JAPFCT010000282.1, read as the reverse complement.
CCTTGAGACGCTGGCCTAGCATTAAAGGCTTATAGCCGTCCGTCGAGCCACCCGTTTTACGGGTGGCTCGACTTAAACGACTGTATATGCTCCGTCAATTACGATATCTGCTCCTGTGGTATATCCGGCAGATTCACTGCATAGCCAGATGATAGCTCCGCAAAGCTCTTCTGGTTTAGCCATACGATGCATGGGGAACAAAGGCTGCCATGCTGCCATGAGTTCTGGTTCTACAAAGTCTGGATCTACAGACATTGGTGTTGCTACATATCCGGGGCTTATAGAGTTTACACGGATATTTTTGTCAATCCATTCAATTGCAAGGCTTTTTGTCATATGGATAACACCAGCTTTGGAAGCATTATAAGCAGCCTGGCATTGGGGAATATTTACAATATGTCCGGACATAGAAGCTATATTTACAATACTTCCTCTGAAATTATTGGAAATCATGATACGTGCGGCTTCGCGACAGACAATATATTCTCCTGTGAGATTAATATCCAGACATTCTCTCCATTCTTCCACAGAAGCTTCAAAAGCATCCTTGTGGTAACATACGCCGGCATTATTGACTACAATATCCAATCGCCTATAGATGTCCATGATTTTATCCATTCCTTTTTTTACACTGATTTCATCAGTGGCATCAGCAATAATATCTAAAGCCTTTCCCCCTTCTTTTTCAATTAATTTTACTGTTTCAGCAGCTCCTGAACGGGAGAATATGGCAATATCAGCTCCTGCTCTGGCTAATTCTCTGCAGATTACCTGACCGATTCCTCGTCCACCGCCTGTAACTAATGCAACTTTTCCTTTTAGTGTAAAGAGATTTTCTAAATAATTTTCTTTCATTTGAATGCCTCCGAGTTGATTGAATTTTGTGAAAAATATCCCCTCATAATGAAATTATGAGGGGATAAAAAGTAATAGTTATTCTTCTTCAAGAATAGATGTAGCACTTCCAGCCTCATATCCGTGTTCTGCGGCTTCTTCCTCTGTAATCTGTCCCTGGTCTATATACATTTGAATAAACTGATCAACATTTTCTTCAGTACAGAGAATAGAATCTACAGAAGTGTTAACAACTGTTTCAGCTCCTGTTAAAAGATCATATGCTGCTTTCAGGTTAGCTTCAGCAAGAGCCGGCGGATTTTGATAAACAGCTGCGGTATAAACACCATCTTTGATATTAAGAACTGTTTTTGCCAGACAGTCTACAGAGTAAACAAGCATTCCGTCATAGGTTTCATCATCTTTTACAGCTTCATAGGATCCGTTTCCAAGAAGATCTGCAGTTGTCAGCATACAGTCAATGCGTCCATAAGAAGTCGCCCAGTCCTCCATGGTTGCCATGGCGGCAGCTTCTGTTGCTTCTTCAACCATATAGTCCCCAATAATATCTACATCATCCCTTTTGTCAATAAAATGATCTTTGAATGCATTGTAACGGGATGTGGTATGGAAGTTACCTGGCATACAGTTAAGAATACCTACTTTACCTTTTTCGGGAACTGCTTCTGCAGCGAGTTTTGCAATAGCTTCACCTTGTGCATAGGGGTCACCGTCAACCCAGGATGCGCCTTCTAGTTCACGGATAGCCGCATTTGTTGTGATACAAAAAATTCCGGCGTCCAGAATTTTCTGACAATAAGGCATCTGTAAGTTACCATCGTTGGGCTGAACAATGATACAGTCATATTCTTTAGTAATACAGTCTTCGATAATAGAGTTTTCTTTTTCGCTGTCAGCCTGTGAGTCAAAGGTATCCAATGTGAAAGTATCTGCATATTCTTCAGCCTGTTTCGTAAATTGGTTGACAAGCTCTGCGGCAAAGGGATCAGACTGGTTTCTTGTGATATAAGCAACTTTAAAGCCGCCTTCTTTTTTTTCTGATGCCATTGCGGTTGTACATACTGATGTTACAGCCAGAGTACCCCCTAATACTGCTGCACATAAAACCTTTGATAATCTTTTTTTCATTTTGCGTCCTCCTTGTTTTTTATATTCCTTATTACTTAAGGTTCATTAGTTACCTTTTTTATATGTCTGGCGGGATTTTGATGTAATATCCCAGATTACTGCAAATGCAATAATTGCGCCTTTTACTATTTGCTGAATATAGGAGTCAATAGAAACAAGATTCATGATATTGCCCAGGAACCCAACTACAAAAGCTCCAATGACAGTACCCCAGGGAGTTCCAATGCCACCGGTAAAGCTTGTTCCACCTACTATGGTTGCAGTCAGACCATCCATTTCATAACCAGATGCACCTGCAGGAAGCCCACCATTTACACGAGACATGAAAAGAACTGCAGCAATTCCTACCAGAATACCATTTAATAAATATGCCTTCATAGTAACCATTTTTGTATCAATTCCCGCTGCATTAGCTGCTTCTACATTACCACCTACAGCATAAGTGGAGCGTCCCCATTTTGTATGGCGCATAACATACATCATGAAAATAAATATACAGAACATAAAAATGACGGGAATGGGAATAAATCCTACAGAACCCTGTCCAACAACAGTGTAATCACCAATTTCATAAATGTTCTGGCCATTTGTAATATAAAGCGCTGCGCCTCGGGCCATTGTCTGTGTTGCAAGAGTGGCAATAAAAGCAGGTGTCATAAATCTTGTAACCATTAATCCGTTAAGGAAATTCACACTAAGAGATACTGCTATGGCAACAGCAAAAGCAAGGAACATACTTCCAGTTGTTTTATATGTAGATACAGATAATACTCCGGCAAGAGCAATCACTGAACCACAGGACAAATCCAAATGTCCGCATATAATCAGGATCATTTCACCAAAAGCTAGGATAATGATAACAGATTGCTGGCGGCAGACATTGATAAGATTGTTGGCGGTCAAAAAGCTACTGTTAATAAAGGTGCATGCAAGCATAATCACCAGTAAAACAAGGAGAATGCTGTATTTTGATAATATTTTTTTGAAATCAAAAGCCTTATTGGTATTCATAGAGATATTACCTCCTCTTTTTTGTCTGCATTTGATACAGCAAGCTGCATAATTGATTCCTGAGAAAATTCTGAGCGTGATAACATACCTGCAATTCTTCCTTCGTTTACGACATAGATTCGATCACAGATACCAATCAATTCAGGAAGTTCAGAGGAAATCATTATGATTCCTTTCCCTTTTGCAGCAAAGGTGCTCATCAATTCATAAATTTCCCGTTTGGCTCCTACATCAATTCCTCTGGTGGGTTCATCTACAATGAGAATATCAGGATCGCAAAGCAGCCATTTTGCAAGAATTACTTTTTGCTGATTGCCTCCGCTGAGGTTGGCAATGGTTGTATTGAGGTCTGGGGTTTTAACATTCATACTTTTGCAGGCATCTGTGGATATTTTTTCTTCGACATCCCGATGAAGTCGTCCTTTATATATGATTTTATCCATGGAGGCTAAAGTAGTGTTATATTTCACGCTAAGAATAGGAATAATTCCAGTTCTTCTTCGGTCTTCTGTAAGCATTGCGACACCATGTTTGATAGACTGCTTTACAGTTTTTATAGTGACTTCTTTGTTTTTTATTTTTATAGTGCCTGAAGAATATGGATCAAGACCGAAAACAGCTCTCATTATTTCTGTTCTGCCAGCTCCCATAAGTCCTGCAAATCCTACAATCTCACCGGAATTAATGTGAAAGGATACATCCTGAAAAATTCCAGGCTGGGAAAGTCCTTCTACCCGCATTAGTTCTTCGCCAATGGAAATCTCCTGTTTTGGATATTGATTTTCTATTTTTCGTCCTACCATACATTCAACAACCTGATCCATAGTCCAGTCTGTAACAGACTTTGTTACAATTGACTTGCCATCACGAAAAACAGTGATTTCATCTGCAATCCGAAAAATTTCATCCATTTTATGCGATATATAGATGATGCTTGTACCTCTGGATTTAAGATCTTGGATTTTTTTGAAAAGAATTTCAACTTCTTTATTAGTAATGGCAGAAGTAGGTTCATCCATAATGATGATTTGTGAATCATTTCCTATGGCTTTCAGGATTTCAATCATTTGTATGTCAGAAACGCTGAGACTTCTCAGTTTAATATCAGGAGAATAGGGAAGCCCTTCCTGCTTTAAAAGGGTTAGTGTTTTTTGTCGGACAGATTTCCAATCAATAGAAGCTCCTTTTTTAGGCCAATTTCCAAGAAACAGGTTTTCTTCTAATGTCATATCCGGTACATATGACAATTCTTGAAAAATCATGGAAATACCATTTTCTTTTGCCTGAAGTGGATTTTTGATAACTGTTTTTGTTCCATTGAGAAAAAGCTCCCCATCATCAGCCTGATAAATGCCGTCTATGATTTTCATCAGAGTTGATTTTCCGGCGCCATTTTCTCCACATAATACATGAACAGTTCCTTTTTTTAATGAGAAATTTACATTATCCAGAGCTTTGACACCTGGAAAGCTTTTGGATATATTTTTTAATTCCAGCACTGTTTGGAACTTATCCATCTTAGCACCCCCTTAGTTTATTTTAATTAAACTGATGTAAAAACTTATAAAAAAGTATTTTATATAAGTTTGAGATGATTGGAATTATAGGGGAATATAATAGAAATGTCAATAGATAAAGAATAAAAAACAAATAATTATATATATTGCATAAAAATAGTCAGGCAATTTTTGCACATATGTGCATTGACTTTTTTATAACATAGATATAATATAAATATACTTTAATAAAAGGTATTTGTAAAAGTTTGCAAGAAAGATAGGAGGAAACAACATGACGGGTAGTATGAAAGTTGCAGTAATGAATGGTATTGGAAAAATGGGATTTGAAACAAGACCAATTCCTGTTCCAAAGGATGATGAAGTTTTAGTGAAGTTGGAATATGTTGGGATATGTGGATCGGATCTTCATTATTATGAGAATGGAAGAATTGGGGACTATATTGTAAAGCCTCCGTTTGTTCTTGGACATGAGCCCGGTGGAACGGTAGTGGAAATTGGGAAAAATGTAAAGCATTTACAAGTTGGAGACAGAGTTGCTCTTGAACCGGGTAAAACCTGTGGCCAATGCGAATTTTGCAGAACAGGAAAATATAATCTTTGTCCGGATGTTGTTTTTTTTGCAACACCGCCAGTAGACGGTGTGTTTCAGGAATATGTAGCTCATGAAGCTGGCCTTTGCTTTAAGCTTCCAGAAAATGTAGATACAATGGAAGGAGCTTTGATTGAGCCTTTGGCTGTAGGATTCCATGCGGCAATGCAGGGCGATGCAAAGATGGGACAAACTGCGGTTGTAACAGGATCCGGTTGTATTGGTCTTGTAACAATGATGGCATTAAAAGCTCTTGGTGTTTCAGATGTTTATGTTGTGGATATTATGGATAAACGTCTAGATAAGGCTATGGAACTTGGAGCTTCAGCTGTTATAAATGGAAAAGAAAAGAATACAGTGGAAGAAATTATGAAATTAACAGATGGCAGGGGATGCGATCTGGTTATTGATACATCCGGAACAGAAATCTGCGTAAAACAGGGAATGGAAATGCTTGTAAAAGGTGGAACCTTGGTACTGGTGGGCTATAGTGCATCCGGCAATATGAATCTTCCGACAAGTTTGATTTGTGATAAGGAAATCACAGTTAAATCAGTATTTCGTTACCGTCACATTTATCCTATGGCTATTAAAGCGGTTGCGGAAGGAAAAGTAAATTTGAAAGGGATCGTTACAAATATCTTTAACTTGGATGATATCCAGAATGCAATGGATAAGAGTGTTCATGATAAGGCTGATATTGTAAAATCTGTAGTAAAGATTAGTTAGAGTCAAAACTGTAAAAATAAAGATGTACTTCATAAGGCTAGCTTGTAAAGGACTTGTCTAATTGGTATAATATGGGAAATATCAGCATACGAAGAAGGACATCATAACAGAAAGCAAGGGAGAACAAAATTGGCAAGTGCAATAGAAATCAAACAAAAAAATAGAAAGAATGTCTTTCGGATTATTTATGAAGGAAAAAAAATATCAAAGTCAGAGATTGCCAAGAGGTTGGATCTCAGTATGCCGACAATTACCCAGAATCTGTCAGATCTTTTTGACAAAAATCTTATTTATGTAAATGGTACATTTGACTCGACGGGAGGCAGAAAAGCTAAGGTCATTGAATTTAATGCAGGGGCAAAATATTCCATAGGCATAGATATAACTAAAAACCATATAAGTGGAGTCCTGTTGAACCTTTATGGAGAAATTATATATTCGGTGCGGCTGAGATTTAGATTCCAGTCTAAGGATAGCTATTACAGTGAGCTTCAGAAACTTGTAGAGCATGTGATCAAAAAGGGCGGTGTTAAAACGGAAAGTGTTCTAGGTATAGGTATCAGTATTCCTGCCATTGTAGAAAAAGACAATAAAAAGGTTAGTTATATACCCATCATTGAAGAACTAAGTTCCATTTATGATGACTTGGGAGATTATTTAAGTTTTTCATATAGAATTTTCAATGATTCCAATTGCGGAGGTTATGCAGAACTGTGGCACCAGAAACAGGTAAAGAATATGTTTTATCTGTCTTTGAGTAATAGCGTAGGTGGAGCAATCTTGATGAATAATGAGGTGTATGAGGGAGAAAGCAGCCATAGCGGTGAGATTGGACATACGACCTTGGAGATTGATGGAAGACCTTGCTATTGTGGGAAAAAGGGATGTGTGGATGCTTATTGTAACGCACAGAATCTGTCTAATCTGACAGATGGTGATCTGAACCATTTTTTTGAGCTTTTGGATATTGGAGATGAACAGTGTAAGGCTGCATGGGATGAATATCTAAAATATTTATCTGCAGTGGTGAATAATCTGGGAAATATTCTGGATTGCGATATTATGTTAGGCGGATATGTGGGCGGATATATGGAAAAATATATTGATGAGCTGCGCAGAAGAGTTGTAGAAAGAAGTACTTTCCGCACAGATGGAAGTTTTATTAAAACCTGTTATTTTAAGCATGAATCATCAGCAGTTGGCGCAGCTCTTTACTTTGTTGGAAAATTTATTGATGAGATCTAATACTGAAAGAGAGTGGGACTATGGAATTTAAACAAAATATTAAGGGACTGCAGCATATTGGAATCCCCACCAACCAGATGGATAAAACAGTGGATTTTTATAAAAAAATAGGCTTTGAGATTGCTCATGAGGCAAAGGATGGAGAAGTTCGTGTTGTTTTCCTAAGGCTTGGTGATCTTATTCTTGAAACCTATGAAAATGGACAGGCTGCCTTTAGAGATGGGGCGGTGGATCATATTGCTTTAAATGTAGAGGATATTGACATTGCTTATAAATTTATTTCAGGACTTGGTATCCGGATTCTTACAGAGGTTTCTTTTCTTCCATTTTGGAAAAATGGTGTAAAATTTTTTATTGCAGAAGGACCAAATCTGGAAAGACTGGAATTTGCTCAGTATCTGTAAGTGAAAAAGAATTAGAGGTGACCATATGAGGAAAAAAGTAATTTCAGCAGGACATATCTGTATTGATATTACTCCGGTATTTCCTGACAGTATTAAAGGTAAGGCCAGTGATATCCTGTCTCCGGGCAAACTGATTAATGTAGAGGCGGCAGACGTCCATACAGGGGGGTCAGTGTCTAACACGGGGCTTGCCATGAAGTTTCTAGGAGCGGATGTATCTCTTGCCGGGAAGGTTGGAGATGATGCATTTGGAAACATGGTTATAAAAAAATTGGGTGAATATCATGTGGAGGAAGAGTTGATTGTGGGAGATGGAGAGTCAACCTCTTATTCAGTGATCCTTGCGATTCCCGGAACCGACAGGATATTTTTACATCATAATGGTGCAAACAATACGTTTGCGGCAGAAGATATCACGGAGGAAATGTTGTGTGATAAGACACTGTTTCATTTTGGCTATCCTCCTCTTATGAAAAGAATGTATGAAAATCAGGGAGAAGAGCTTTTGAAACTTTTTAAAAAGGTAAAGCAGGCAGGAGTCGCTACTTCTCTTGATTTAGCATCAGTGGATCCGGCATCGGAAGCTGCTAAAACAGATTGGGAAGCTTTGCTTAAAAAGCTTCTTCCTCTGGTAGATTTTTTTGTGCCAAGTGTGGAAGAACTTTGCTATATGTTGGATAAGCCTAGATTTCAGGAATGGCAGGACAGAGCTAATGGTGGGGATATTACAGAAATTCTTGATATAGAAAAAGACATCAGGCCTCTTGCAGATCGTTGCATGGAGTTTGGGGCGAAGGTGCTACTTTTGAAGTGCGGCGCTCCTGGACTTTATTATCAGACAGGAGATATAGAAGTCCTTTCAGGAATTGAAAAGAGAACAGAACTTAATGTGGAAGATTGGGCAAATCGCCGAGGGTTTGAAAAAAGTTACATACCGGATCGGGTGCTTTCTGGAACGGGAGCAGGTGATACAACTATAGCAGCTTTTCTTACTGCAATGTTGGACGGGTATTCCTTTGAGGACTGTATTCATCTGGCAGCTGCCACGGGAGCTTCCTGTGTGGCTGCGTATGACGCTCTCAGCGGTTTGAAAAGTTTTAAAGAATTAAAGAAAAAAATAGATTCTGGTTGGAAAAAACGCGGCTGAGAGAGGGGAGAATAATGCTTGTAAATATGAATCAGGTGCTTTTACCTGCAAAAAGACAAAAATATGCGGTTGGTCTGTTTAATGCGGTAAATCTGGAACTTGCCAGGGGAATTATTGCGGCAGCAGAAGCTTCCAGGTCTCCGGTAATTATGGGAACAGCTGAGGTTTTATTTCCTTATGGGCCCTTGGAGGAGGTTTCCTATTATTTGATTCCTATGGCAAAAAAGGCCAACGTTCCAGTGGTTATCCATTTGGATCATGGACTAAACAGGGAAACTTGTATTAAGGCTCTGGAGCTTGGATTTTCTTCTATTATGTATGATTGTTCTACAGATTCCTATGAAGAAAATGTGCGTAAGGTGAAGGAAATGGCTGATATTGCTCATTCTTATGGAGCGACCATTGAAGGCGAACTGGGGCATGTAGGAGATAATGAGGGGTCTGCAGAGGGGAATTCTCATATGACGAATCCTGCAGATTTTTATACAGATCCGGCTATGGCAAAGGATTTTGTACAGAAAACAGGAGTGGATGCTCTGGCAATTGCTGTGGGAACAGCCCACGGTGCTTATAAGCTTCCGCCAAAGCTTGATTTTGAAAGAATCCGGACTATTGCCAACACAGTAGATGTACCGTTGGTGCTTCATGGAGGTTCTGGATTGACTGATAACGATTTTCGGAGGGCAATCCAGGAGGGAATCAGCAAAATCAATATTTTTACAGATATTAATATTGCAGCAGTAGAAGCGGAATTCAGAAAGTTTGAATATATGAGCAAGGGAATTATTGATTTGATTCCGGCAGCAGTGGAGGCAGTAAAACAGGAGACACAGAAAAAAATGACTCTGTTTTCCAGTACGGGAAAGGCCGAGACAGAAGTAAAAAATATACAGACGAGCAGTACTGACATCAGTCAGATTGTGGAAATGGTGCTTGAAGAAATAAAAAGAACACGAAAAATTTAATGGATAATCATGCTTCCTGGCGATGGAGAACAATCCGTCTGTCAGGAAGTTTTTATTAGTTTAGGTTTTAGTTTAGGTATATTTTTGATTTCGGCAGTGGGATGCTTATAAATTCGAGAAGGGGGTGGGATCACGTTATTTTGAACCTTTTTTCAGCGTTTTGCGCAAATTTAATGGAAAGCACCCCCATTTTGTGTTATAATAAATTAGTATTACTATGTCTATTTATCAGTGGGTGCAGGATTTCTGTATGCCTGTTGATGCCATAAATATAGAATGACAGGAGG
>JAPFCT010000349.1 GCA_026169575.1 Faecalimonas sp. | reverse complement strand
GAGTGAAGTATATGATAAAGGGCTTCGCCAGATCATCAGACAGGCGGCAAGAAATGTAAAAGTTTCTATTCAGAGCGGAGTGTATATGCAGTTTACCGGACCAAGCTATGAGACGCCGGCAGAGATCAGGATGTGTCGTGTGCTCGGTGCGGATGCCGCGGGAATGAGTACGGCATGCGAGGCGATGGCAGCAAGACATATGGGATTGAAGGTGTGCGGAATCTCCTGCATCACAAATATGGCAGCGGGAATGTCAAACCAGCCGCTGGATCACAAGGAAGTGCAGGAGACTGCTGACCGTGTGGCGAAGGAATTTAAGGCGCTTGTGACGGAGACAATTCGTCTGATAGGAGAACAATAGATGGATGAACGGGAACTGATCGAACATGCATATAAGGCAAGAGAGTATGCCTATACGCCATATTCAGATTTTCGCGTGGGGGCGGCGCTTCTTACAAAGGCAGGAAAATTATACTATGGCTGCAACATTGAAAGTGCATCTTATACACCGACAAACTGCGCAGAGCGAACTGCCTTTTTCAAAGCTGTCTCAGAAGGTGAGCGGGAATTTGAAGGGATCGCGATCGTCGGAGGCAAAGGGGCAGGACGCAGTGGGAATCTGTGTGCGCCATGTGGCGTGTGCAGGCAGGTCATGCAGGAATTTTGCAGACCGGACGAATTCTATATTGTGCTGGAAGATGGGAAAGGCGGATGGAACAAATATCTGCTGGAAGAACTGCTTCCACTCGGATTTGGACCGGAAAATCTCCGATAGAAAACAGAATCAAAGAAAATGAAAACAGAAAGAGGTATAGGAGTTCGCGCCTGTATCTCTTTCTGTTTTTGGAATGTTTTTGGATCAGATCAGCTTTTTCATCATCCAGAGCATATCTGTGTAAGAACCGTCGGCATATTTCATGTTATCAGGGAATGTGCCATAGGTCTCAAAGCCAAATTTTTTGTAGAGAGCGACAGCGGCAGCATTATTTGCAGCTACTTCCAGTTCTGCCTGCTCGTATCCAAGTTCCCTGGCGACAGAAAGTACCGTACTTAACATCATCTGTCCGATCCCGCAGCCCCAGTATTTCTGATACAGTGCGATCGCAATCTGACAGCGATGCTGATACCTTTTAAATGGACCGGCACCGGAAAGAGAGCAATTTCCGATATGACAGTCGTCAGCTGCTGCGATGAGCATCAGTTCCCGGGGATTATCGATCGTATTCTGGATAAAACGTTCTTCCTGCTCTGCGGTGAGATGAAATTCATCGGGCTCCCGGAGCAGAAAAGGAGTTTCTAAACTGGTGATCTTCATATAAGTGATCAGATTCTCGGCATCGGAAAGTTCGGCATTTCTGAGTGTGATGATCCTGCCGGTCTTATCTTCTTTTTCGATTGGGTTTATTCGCATATAACATTCCTCCTCATCTGTCATTTGAAAATATCTGAATTATAACACTGGGGATATGAATGTGCAATGCAGATAGCTCAGAGCAGATTTTTTGAATGAAATCATGGAAATGAAAAAATAGATAAAAATAATAATGAAAAAGAATGAAAAACAGATAAAATAACAGTGAAAAATG
>JAPFCT010000244.1 GCA_026169575.1 Faecalimonas sp. | reverse complement strand
TCATGGTCTTACACCTCCTCAAATGTTATATCAATATATTGCTCGTAGCTTTCGTCATCCGCTATGCTCTCGAGTCCGAGAATCATGGCATCCAACAACAGTGCAGCCCTCTCCGAAGGACTATTTTGCAGTTCAAATTCGATCACGCCTTCTTCATCATCCGACACAAGACTTGTCTCATCTGATGTATAGCGGTCGATCGCATTCACTGTGTTTATGATCAGTACCGAAGCTGCCGCGCAGACAATATCCTGCCCCGCCTCGCTCATTCCGGCATGTCCTTTCGTACGAAAACCAACACATGCATGTTTTTCATTTTTTAAAATCGTTACCTGGATCATGGCCTTGATTAAGCGTTGATCTTTTCGATCTTAACAGCTGTGTACTGCTGTCTGTGACCATTTTTCTTATGGTATCCAGTTTTTCTCTTATACTTGTAAACGATAACTTTTTTAGCTTTTCCATCTCCGATTACAGAAGCTGTAACTGTTGCACCTTCTACTGTCGGGTTTCCAACTTTTAATTCATTATCGCTAACTGCAAGCACCTGGTCAAATGTGAAAGTTTCTCCAGCTTCTACACCAAGTTTCTCTACTCTAATGATATCGCCTTCGGCTACTTTGTACTGTTTACCACCTGTTGCTATAATTGCGTACATATGGCACCTCCTATTATCATTACTCGCCAGCTTCGGTGATCTCGGATGAGATTCTTATACCTCGCTGTGCGGCATCTCCTATATATTATCATCTGTTTTCCGTTGTGTCAATAGGTTGACTGATTTTTTTATGCTTTTTATTCCTTTTTCCATATGCTTATAGCAGTAGCTGATGATCTCCCGTCTTGTGATGATCCCGATAAAGTTCTGCTGGTCATCCACGACCGGCACAAAATTCTGCTCCATTGCCCGGTCGATCAGATCTTCCATCTTTGCTCCTGCATTGACTGCCTGATAATCATATCGCCTTGTGACCGCTGTCATCGGAATGTTCTCCGCCTTTTTCAGGTCAAGATTGGCATGATCTTTGATCCACCAGAGAAGATCACCCTCAGTGATGCTCCCCACGTATTTTCCTTCCCGGTTCAATACCGGAATGGAAGAATATTTATGATGCTCCATTGTTTCTAACACCTGTCGCAATGTGTGATCGTCATAGACATATGCCAGATCACTCTTCGGTCTTAGAAAAAATAAAATGTTCATTTGTCTGTCCTCTCTTTAGCTGCTAAATCTGTGTTTTTACAAAGATATCATAAATTGCCTGAATGGCAGTTTCAAACTCCTCGTTTTTTACCCCGATAATAATATTTAATTCACTGGATCCGAGATCGATCATCTTGACATTGACATTGGCATGCGCCAGTGCCGAGAAAATACGTCCTGCAGTCCCGCGCGCACGCGCCATTCCGCGGCCGACAACTGCAAGCAGAGCGAAGTCTGACTCCAGCTTGATCTGATCTGGCTGGACTGCTCTCTGGATCCCCGAGATCACTGCCTGTTCTTTCTCCTCAAACACTGCCTGATCCACAAGCACAGTCATCGTATCAATGCTGGACGGCATATGTTCAAACGGGATTTCATTGTCTTCGAAAACCTGAAGGACTTTTCGGCCAAAGCCGATCTCCGCATTCATCATTTCCTTTTCAATATGGACAGAAGCAAATCCTTTCTTTCCTGCAATCCCGGTAATCGTATACTTCGACTGACGGCAGGTGCTCTCCACGATCATCGTTCCCGGATCTTCCGGTGCGTTCGTATTGCGGATATTGATCGGGATCCCGTCTTTTCTCACCGGAAAGATCGCGTCCTCATGAAGAACGGTAGCGCCCATATAAGAAAGCTCTCTTAATTCTCTGTATGTGATTGTCTCGATCGGCTGAGGGTTATGGATGATCCTTGGATCTGCGATCAGAAATCCTGAGACGTCCGTCCAGTTTTCATAGATATCTGCCTTCGCAGCCTTTGCCACGATCGATCCGGTAATGTCTGACCCTCCCCTTGAAAAAGTATGGATCTTTCCGTCTGCCCCCATTCCGTAAAATCCCGGAATGACGGCACGGTTTGCATTTTCAAGGCGCTTTGCAAGCACATCCTCCGTCCGTGCCAGATCAAGATTTCCATTTTTATCGAAGAAGATCACTTCTGCCGCATCGATAAACGTGATCCCGAGATAATTGCTCATAACGATCCCGTTCAGATATTCTCCTCTGGATGCCGCATAATCTCTCCCTGCCTTTTTTAAAAACTGTTCTGCGATCGTCTCAAATTCTTTGTCAAGAGACAGTTCCAGCTGAAGTCCGTCAATGATTTCTTCATAGCGTGCTTTGATCTCGTTTAACAGTGGAAGAAATTTCTTTCCTTTCTCTGCCAGTTCATAGCAGTGATAGAGCATATCCGTAACCTTCGTGTCATTGATATGACGCTTTCCCGGTGCAGACGGAACTACATAACGTCTTGTCTTGTCCGCGCGGATGATCTCTCCTACTTTTTGAAACTGAGCCGCATTTGCAAGCGAACTCCCGCCAAATTTTACTACTTTTCTCATTCGGTACCTTCCTCTCATTTATCCAAGATATTCTTTCACAGCTTCCGGTGTAAAGACAACGCCCTTTATACCGAGCCGCTTTGCCGCCTCCACATTCTCCGGTCTGTCATCAAAGAATATCGCATTCTCCGGTTTTATATTATACCGCGTCAGAAGGATTTTGTATATCTTTTCTTCTGGTTTTATACATTTTTCTTTGTAAGAAAACACACCGCCATCGAAGCTGTCGATAAATCCGATCTCCTCCCGCGTCATCTCATATAATCCTTCCGAATAATTTGAAAGATAATAGATGCGGTATCCCTTTCCGCGGAAATGCGCGATCAGACGATCTGTGTAAGCAAATTTGCGAACACAGCCTGCAAGTCCTGCAAACACCTGCCGCACTTCCTTCTCGTAATCCGGTGCATTCTGGATAAAGCACTGCAGCCATTCATCCGGTGTAACGCTGCCTCTGTCTCCCAGTATCCAGGCTTCACTTAAAAAAATGGCATCCGCCAGTATCTGATAAGTCTTCTCATCAAAGGAAAATTGCTGCAGATAAGATTCCCAGTCATAATCAGCAAGCACTTTCCCGAGATCAAAAATCACTGTGTCTGTCATCTTTTCCCTCCTCTTTTCTGTTTTTTCAGCTGTTGCGTAAAGCAGACTGCGATTTTTCTGTCTTTGGGTATCGAAAAAGGAGTGTTTGTAAAAACACTCCTTCTTTCTGCACATATTAATTATATTTACGTTTTCTAGCAGCTTCAGATTTCTTTTTACGT
>JAPFCT010000415.1 GCA_026169575.1 Faecalimonas sp. | reverse complement strand
CTGCTGATTAGCAATCATAGATAAATCCAGATGCTCACGGATTTCTTTTTGAATGTCTTTAATTTTTTTAAATTCCTTTCGATACTCTGCTGTTGCAATTTCCCTCTCCAATGCCAGCAACTCATATTTTTCTGTCACAAGGTTCATTCCGACCCGCTCTCTGTCCCGCTTCATTTTCTTTAATAACAGCCTCATATTCCTGCTGCTTGGCGCCCGCTTTGCGCTTTCAATCCGCGACAATGTCTCCTGCGTGCAGATATCCTCACACAATCGTTCCTGGGACAGCTTGCTTGCCATGCGGCTGCGGCGGATCACATCATAGTCCAGTTCAAACACCCGGTTCATATAGGAAAACATCGGAAATTTTTCAAAAGCAACACCAAATTCCCGCTCCACAGAGAGTAAGGCTTCCCGCATCTGCTCCAGTTCTGTGACCTGGGCAGATTCCGTTCCATCCTCCTCGTCTTTCAGCAGATCCATATACTGCTTTAAGATTTCCGGTACAAATAAAATCTGTCCGGACTCTCTTAACAGTTCAAATGCCTTTTCTGTCATAACAAGCAGCGTATGTCTTCCCACAGTTCCTTCTTTTCCCGCATAAGTTCCGAAAAGCAGAACCGCATACGGATATACTTTTGCCAGTTCTTCCTCATCGACACATACCCGTTCCACACACTCGGTCAGCTTCCAGAGTTCTTTGCACCCGCGCGCTTCTGCCGTTCCCTGACTGACTTCCCAGCGAAACAGAAGCAGTTTTAGTTCTTCCCCGCTCAGCGCTGTCTGTTCGCCCAGCATAGGATCCAGATCCATTGTCTGGCAGATTGCTTCCTCAAGATATGCCAGTACTTTCTCCTTTTTCTCCCCTTTCCGCCACGCGATCTGCGCCTGCACCTTTACAAGGAACTGCCGGTGCAGTGAAGGATACGCTGCTTTCTGCGAGGCATACTGCGCAATCAGCTGCTCTGCCTCCACGTATCTTCTGTACAAAATTTCCCTCTGGATCTGAAACTGTAATTCATAAAGCCTATAAATTTCTCTGGTGAGCACATATTCCAGACGGTCTGTCGCCCTGCCCAGCCGTTCAAACAGGCGATCCAAAAGAAAATGCCCCGGCTCTCTCTGTCCCCGCTCGATATTTGCCAGTTCTGCAGTCGAACAGATCTTTTTACAGAGCTGCCCCTGCGTATATCCTTTTTCTTCCCGCAATGCCATGATCATTTCTCCGATATGTTCTGCCACGCTGTTTCCTCCTTTAAAACAGGCGGAAATGAAAGATTTTTCTCTCACATTCCCGCCTGCTTACCTGATATTATTTTCTTTTTACACGTTTCTACTGACTTTCTTTTTGCATATGGACATTCATCTGCGGATACGGGATACAGATTCCCTGCTCATCCATCGTCAATTTGATCTCCTCCAGCAGTCTCCATCTGGTCGGCCAGTAGTCATCTGTCTTCACCCAGGACTTAGAACCGATGACCACAGAGCTTTCTGCCAGTTCATCGACATACACGATAATTTCCTCGTCTTTTAAAATACTCTCGTCCTCAAGGAGAAGTGATTCGATCACTTCCTTCGCTTTTCTCAAATCTGATTCATAGGAAATTCCCACTTTAATCTCCAGCCGCCTCTTGTCCTTTGCTGTCACATTGGTCAGACTGTTGTTGGACAGCGCACCGTTTGGAATCACGATCATCCGGTTGTCAACCGTCGATAACTTTGTATAGAAAATCTGGATTTCCTTTACTGTCCCTTCGTTTCCGGTTCCATTTTCAATAATATAATCTCCAACGACAAACGGTTTTAAAAGCAGGATCAGTACTCCTCCTGCAAAGTTTGACAGACTTCCCTGCAGCGCCAGACCGATAGCAACACCTCCGGAAGCAAAGAGCGCCGCAATCGATGTGGTATCGACTCCGAAATTTGCCACAAGACTGAAGATCAGAATGCAGTAAAGCACTGCCTTTAACATCGAATCTACAAACTGCTCTACCCCTTTATCTACATTTGCCCGGTTTAAAGATGCCTTCACCAAACGCTGCACCCACCGGATCAGCTTTCTTCCAATAAAAAAACAGATCAGTGACAGTACCACTTTCAATCCAAAATTAATGATATTCGGAATCTGGGAATTAAGATATTCCATCAGACGGTTTACATCTTTTGCCGCTTCTTCTACATTTTCTGCTGCTGTTTCAATATCCATATACGACCTCCTCTTTTGCTCTGTAAATTTATTTTATCTTCTCCTTCTTATTCCAATACAAGAAATGCCCCAAGGTTTCCTCTCTTCCCCTGAGATGCCCGGTGGGAAAACAGAAGTTCACTGTTACAGCAGGTACAGATATTTGTCACTGCGATCTGCTCTGATGGGATTCCTGCCTCCTGCAATACTATGCGGTTTGCCTCCCAGAGATTTAACTGATATTTCCCATTTTCTTTTGCGTAAAACAAGTTCTCCCAGTATTTCTCATCATAATTTTCCCGGAACTGTGCAATGACATCTTCGCTGACCTCATAGCAGTCCTGACAGATCGACGGTCCGACTGCCGCCACAACATCTTTCGGATCTGTCCCATACAGTTTGGTCATCTTCTCTACCGTTACCTTCCCGATTTTTCCGACTGTCCCTCTCCATCCGGAGTGACTGAGCCCGATCGCCCTTCTCACCGGATCTACAAAGAAAAGCGGCACACAGTCTGCATAAAAAGTAGCAAGACAAAGTCCGGGCTCATTTGTCACAAGTCCGTCCACATCGGTGTACCCATCAGGGCATCCCGTAACACATGCCTTCGGCTGGCAGACTCCGTCTGACAAGGTATACCCATCAGGGCATCCCG
>JAPFCT010000032.1 GCA_026169575.1 Faecalimonas sp. | reverse complement strand
TCCCTTCAAATCGCTGCAGTCCTTTTTATACAAGTATATTATTTTTCCATACTCTCTTAGCAGAACACATGCGCTGCAAGACGATCGAATGCTTCTTTGACTCTGCTAAACGGAAGAGCCAGATTCATACGGATCGCACATGGGCCGTGGAACGCACGTCCATCCTGCCATACGACACCGACTTCATATCCTTTTGCCTGCAATTCATCAATCGTAATGCCATGTTCTTCGCACCATTCGGTACAGTCTAAAAACAACATATAAGTTCCCTGCGGTCTCGATACGTTTACACCCGGGAAGTGTTTCTCGATAAAATCACATGCGTATGTCACGTTTTCTCCGAGCACTTGACGGAGTTCATCTGCCCACTCTGCTCCCTCTTCACAGTAAGCACCCATCAGCGCATACATAGACAGAAGGTTGATCGAATTGTAATGACATAACGAAGACTCTTTTTCGACACGTTCCCTGATGTATTTGTTATAAATGATATGGTAACTTCCGACCAGTCCTGCCAGATTAAAGGTCTTGGAAGGAGCATACATTGCTACGGTGCGGTTTTTCGCATCTTCTGATACAGACTGTGTCGGAATATGCTGATTTCCATAGAGAACGATATCCGACCAGATCTCGTCAGAGATAACAAAGACATCATTTTCTTTATAGATCTGCATTGCCTTCTCCAGTTCCCATCGTTCCCACACACGCCCGGTCGGATTGTGCGGGGAACACAAGATCGCGGCATGGATCTTATGTTCTTTGATCTTCTTTTCCATGTCTTCAAAATCCATACGCCAGATTCCCTCTTCATCCTGCACAAGCGGACTGTGGATAATATCAAATCCATTGTTCTTCAGCGTATTTGTAAATCCGATATAGGTCGGGCTGTGCAGTAATACGGTGTCTCCCTGCGAACAGAATACTCTGAGCGCGCTTACCACACCTCCGAGCACACCGTTCTCATAACCGATACATTCCGGTGTCAGCCCTTCCACACCGTTTCTCTCCTTCTGCCAGTTGATGATACAGTCAAAATATTCTTTTCTCGGTTCAAAATATCCATAAGTGGTATGGTGGATACGCTCCTCCATCGCCTTCGGAATCGTCGGCACTGCCGGAAAGTTCATATCTGCTACCCACATCGGGATCAGATCAAACCCTTCCTTTAATGTCACTCCATGCTGATATGGATCAAAAAATTCCGGAAGATCCACCGCGATCGCATCTTTCCCTTGTCTGTCCACAATTGTTGTAAAATCGTACTTCATTGTTTTTTCCACCTTTCTGCTGTGTACATTTTATCCACTCCGGCTTTCCACCGGACTGTTTTCCTTTTTCAAAAAACACCTGCAAACTTCTCTGTCAGTAATTCCCCCGTTTTCTGCTAAGGCTCTCTTAATTTCTGGATCCCCTGCGCCAATATTTTGACATCATCTAAAATATAGTCAAATGCTCCTGCCTTGTACATGTTGATCACAATCATTCCTGCCGGGACTGCAAGGATCATACCAAGCACGCTTCCCATTTTATATCCCACATAGAGTAAGACTAACGTCACAAGAGGGGTAAGTCCCATGCTGTCTGCCACCAGCTTTGGCTGGATCAGCTGTCTGACAAGCTGTGTTGTCCCATATAAAATAAGCAGACCGATCGCCATTTTATAATCTCCCGTCAGAAGTTTAAAAACCGCCCACGGTATCATCGCAGTTCCGGTTCCAAAAAACGGAAGAAAGTCAAGCAGTGCGATCAGGATCGCGCAGAGCAGTACGTATTTTACTTTCAGGATCGCCAGACCGAAGCTCAGTATCAGCGCTACAACTACCATGATCTTAAACTGCGCTTTAAAGTATCCGCCCACCGCATATTTAAAATTGTCCACTACCATCGTCATTTTCTTCTGCAATGCTCCCGGGGCGATCTTCTTGCTCCAGACGATGATTTCCTCACGCTCTGCAATAAATATATAAGCAGAAATCACTGTCACAATCACTGCGATCAGGATAGAAGGAAGACGCTTGGCAAAATTTCCTGCAGCTGTCACTGTCGGCTCACTGATTCCCGTGATCAGATCCGCCATCCCCTGATCCATATTGCTGACCATTGCGTCCCATCCTGCCTGCAGTTCTTCCGGCATCAGATGGAACAACCCCTGAAATTCTCTTCCGATCTGACGGAAATCTGACTCAAACTGCTGATACATCTCCGGGAAATTATCGATAAAGATCTTTATTTCTGTGAATGCTTTACTGATCCCAAAGTAAAGCCCCGTCACGATCAGCCCAAGCACGAGAACAATGATGATCGCCGACCCCAGCTTCCTTACGATCTTCAGCCGTTTCTCCAGCCACCGCACAACCGGGTTGGCGATCATCGCGATGACCCACCCGATCACAAACGGCATAAAATACCCCATTAATTTAAATCCTGCCACTACAAACAGTACTGTCCCTATCAGACTGATGAAAAGACTTGCTGCCACCTTCCAGTAAGGTCTTCTGTCTTCCATATGCTCCACCTCTTTTTTGTGAATCTGTGATTTTCTCCCGCTTCTTAATTTTCGCTTTCTTCTGTCTCTTCTTGTCCCAGGAATTCACGCTCGACCAGTTCCCAGATTTCATCTCTTCCCTGTTTTGTCTCGGAAGAGAACGGGATCACGGTTGTTCCTGGTACAAGCTTCAGTCCTTCTTTTATCATTTTAACATGTTTTTGCACCTGACTGCGCTTAATTTTATCTAATTTTGTTGCGATAATGATCGGATTATATCCCTGATCCACAATCCACTGATACATCATCCTGTCATTCGACGATGGCTCATGGCGGATGTCAATCAAAAGAAATACTGCCTTCAACTGTCTGGAAGTGTGCAGATATTTCTCGATCAGCTTTCCCCACTGGATCTTCTCTTTCTCAGAGACCTTTGCATATCCATATCCCGGAAGATCCACAAGATAAAGTTCTTCATTGATATTATAAAAATTGATCGTCTGTGTCTTTCCCGGTGTTGCCGAGATTCTTGCATAGGCTTTCCGGTTCATCAGCGCATTGATCAGGGAAGATTTCCCGACATTGGACTTTCCTGCAAATGCGATCTCCGGTCTGTCATTTTCCGGCAGTTTACTTGTGATCCCACAGACTGTCTCTAAATTAATGTTTCTGATAATCATACGTTTCCCTTTCCTTACTCTTCTGGCAGAAGCGCGTACTCCAGCACTTCCTTCATCTGTTCCACCGGGATGATCTCCAGCCCTCTCGTGATCTCTGAAGACAGTTCTTCCACATCCCTCTTGTTTTTCACCGGGATCAATACCGTCCTGATCCCCGCATTTTTTGCAGCCAGCAGTTTCTCTTTGAGCCCACCGATCGGAAGCACCCTTCCTCGCAGTGTGATCTCCCCGGTCATTGCAAGATCTGCACGGACCTTCCGCTCCAAAATAGCCGAGAGGATCGCTGTCGCCATTGTAATCCCGGCCGATGGACCGTCTTTTGGAACAGCCCCCTCCGGAATATGCACATGGAAGTCATGTTTTTCAAAATAGTCCGCCTCGATCCCATAGGACTCGCTGATCGAACGGATATAACTGATCCCGGTCATCGCCGACTCTTTCATCACATCGCCGAGCTGTCCGGTCAGGAGCAGTTCGCCTTTTCCCGGCATTAGGTTCACTTCGATCTGAAGTGTATCTCCACCGACGCTAGTCCATGCAAGCCCGCGGACGATTCCGATCTCATCCGTCTCATTTGCCATTTCATACGTAAATAATTCTTTCCCGAGATATTTCTCAAGATTTTTTTCTGTCACCCGGACTTTCTTCTTATCCTTCTCAAGGATTTCCTTGGCTGTTTTTCTGCAGATGGCTCCGATTTTTCGCTCCAGCTGACGTACACCTGCCTCTTTTGTATAAGAATGGATCATCCTTCCGACTGCATGTTTGCTGATCTGAAGCTGTTCTTTGGAAAGCCCATGCCGCTTTAGCTGTTTTGGGATCAGATGCTCTGCTGCGATATGTTCTTTTTCATTTTCTGTATAACTGCTGATCTCGATGATCTCCATACGGTCTAAAAGCGGCCGTGGGATCGTCTGAAGTGAATTTGCAGTCGTCACAAACAACACCTCCGACAGATCCACCGGAACTTCCAGATAATGATCCCGGAACTTATAATTCTGCTCACTGTCAAGCACTTCCAAAAGCGCAGAAAATGTATCCCCCTTATAGTCGGAACTTGCTTTGTCGATCTCGTCCAGAAGCATCAGTGGATTTTTTACCCCTGCTGTCTTCAGTCCATTTGCAATTCTGCCCGGCATCGCACCGACATAAGTCTTCCGGTGTCCCCGGATCTCAGCCTCATCTTTGACACCCCCAAGGGAAATTCTTACATAAGGTTTGTCGAGCGCTTTTGCAAGTGAACGCGCGATCGATGTCTTTCCAGTTCCCGGAGGTCCAACCAGGCACAAGATCGGTGTATTTCCCTTCTGTGTCAGTGTGCGTACCGCAAGATATTCCAACACACGCTCTTTGACTTCTTCCAGCCCATAATGTTCTTTTTTCAGAATTTCTTTTGCATAATTCAAATCGTAAGTTTCTTCTTTTTTCTTATCCCACGGCATCTCTAACATCGTCTCGATATAGGTCCGTATCACCGATGTCTCCGCTGCACTTCCGATCGAGTTTTTAAAACGTTTGATTTCTTTTAACAGCTTTTCCTTTACTTCCTTTGATGCTTCCAGCTGTTTTGTGGCCGCTTCAAATTCATCCGCATCACTGAGCGTCGTATCATCCCCAAGCTCTTCCCGGATCAGCTTCAGCTGCTCTCTTAAAATATACTCGCGCTGATGTTTATCCACGCGCTCTTTCACTTTTACCTGGATCTCGTCCTTAATATTCATGATCTGAAGCTCATTTGCCAGTTTAAAACTGAGCAGTTCATAGAGCTTCCACGGATCCCGCCCATTCAGCAGTTCCTGCAGTTCTCTGTAAGGAAGCGGAACATTTGCACAGATTTGTCCGACAAGCTTTTTCAGATCATCGATATCCAGAATCTGTGCCACTGTCTCCTTGCTGACTTTCGGACTCTTCACACCAAACTCTGCAAACATTTCTTTCAGATTTCTCACAAGCGCCTCTGTCTGAGGATCCTGCTCCTGGATTCCTTCTTCCGTCTGCTCTTTTTCTGCCTCACGCTCCACTTCTACAAGCGCTCTCATATATGGCTCCCCGCACTCGATATTGCGGAGCGCCGCCCGCTCTTCACCCACAACAAGGATTCGTAAGATCTTCTTTGGGAGCTTGATCACCTGCTTGATCGTACCAATCGTTCCGATCTCAAACAAGTCCTTCTGGTACGGCTCCTCTGTCTCTACCTCCCGCTGTGTCACTAAAAATATTCTCTGATCTCCCACCATCGCTTCCTGCACGGCCTCGATTGATTTCTTCCTGCTGATGTCAAAATGTACAACCATCTCAGGAAGGATCGTCATGCCGCGCAGCGGAATCATTGGCAGACTTTCCAGTATTTTCTCCATATTTCCTCCAACTGTTATCTAAATCATGACCACCCGTCCAACGGGTGGTTTGCTCTAGGGCTATAAGCCCTTGTTACTAGGC
>JAPFCT010000248.1 GCA_026169575.1 Faecalimonas sp. | reverse complement strand
GGGTTCCATACTGTCAAGGAGCTTCATATTCTGCTCCGGCTCAAAATGGCGCATCGCGCATGTGATGACATTGTAGTCAATGCCCGTCTCTGATTTTCCTTTCTCCAGTCCGCGCAGAACACTTTCAATCACATCTTCGCAGGAGAGTCCGTCCTGCGTGGAGAGTGCAGGGGCAAACCGCACTTCAATGTATTTCATCTGATCTGCGGCAAGTTCTTTTAAAAATGCATATGAGGCAAGTTCCAGATTTGCTTTTGTCTGGAGACATTGCAGCGGCAGATCGAATTTCTTCAAATATTCGGTGAGAGAAGTGCAGGACTCATCTACCGAAAGTTCGGAAACATCCGGCATGCGGTTCAAAAAGTGAGAAAGGGTAGCGGCGGAAAGGGATCCGTCCAGGTGACAGTGTAAATCTGTTTTTTTCAATTCGTTTATATGCAACATAAAGCCTCCTCAGTGTTTCTTCTGTTCGTTGCTTTCAGTATACCCGATTGCGGCGGGGGATACAAATATTTTCGTGTTGACAACCTTCAGAAAATTGTGTTAAAGTGTGGATAGATTCAGAAGAAACCGTTTTGAATCCAGAAAAAGAAAGGATAGGAGCTGGAAAGATGAGCAGTATTTTTTGCAAATAAGAAAAATGAAACAGGCACAAGAAGGGAAAATAGTCTGCCGGAACTATAGAAGGGGCAGATGTTATTTTGTATAGTTGTGCATTTGCAGGAAAATCTTTCGCAGTTTGATCATAGACTTACAATGCTGCGGCACAATGTGGTGACGCAGGGACAAGTATAACAAGAAAAGAGAAATTAGCCCGGCATTCATGACAGCAGATGAATGGGATGATTGAAGATGCAGAAAGTTTTTGGAGCGTTCTGTGTCTTTTTTTATTATACAGAAAGCTGCTTCAAAATTTTATGGAATGAAACGTATGTTTTGCGAGGCTTGCAGCGAATTTTGTCGGAGTTACCGATACTGAATTTGCCAACACCGGATTTTCCGCCAGATGCACAGTGAACAGATGGAGGGAGAAAAATGTCGCAGATTTGTGTGAATGATTTAACATTTTATTATGAAGGAAGTTATGACAATATTTTTGAACATGTTTCGTTTCAGATCGATACGGACTGGAAGCTTGGTCTGATCGGAAGAAACGGAAGAGGGAAGACGACACTTTTAAAGCTGTTGGAAGGCGTATATGAATATCGGGGGACGATCACAAGCGCAGTGAATTTTGCATATTTTCCGTTTCCGGTGGCAGACAAGAGGAAGATAACGATCGATGTTGTGGAAGAAGTAGATCCGCTGTATGAACTTTGGAAGATCTGCCGGGAGTTGTCGCTGATGGATACTGATGCGGAGGTGCTGTACCGTTCGTTTGAGACACTCAGCAACGGAGAGCAGACAAAGGTACTGCTGGCGGTGTTGTTTGCCAAGGAGAACCCGTTCCTCTTGATCGATGAGCCGACCAATCATCTGGATCAGGAAACGAGGGAGACGGTCATGGCATATCTGAAAAAGAAGAAAGGATTTCTTCTCGTCTCCCACGACAGATATTTCCTGGATGGATGTGTGGATCACATACTGGCGCTCAATAAAGAGGGGATTGAGATCTGTCAGGGAAATTTTACTGTATGGCAGGAAAATAAAGAACGGCAGGATGCATATGAGAAGGCAGAGCAGGAACGGCTGAAAAAGGAGATTGGAAAGCTTACAAAGGCGGCAGGGAGAACTGCCGGATGGTCGGACCAGATTGAAAAAAGTAAGATTGGGAATGGTCCGGTAGACCGCGGATATATCGGGCATCAGGCAGCGAAGATGATGAAGCGGGCGCTTGTGATCGAACAGCGGGCGCAGAAGGCAGTGGAGGAGAAGAAAAAACTTCTGAAAAATGTGGAAAAAGCGGAAGATTTAAAACTGTTTCCACTCAGACACCACAAGGAAACGTTGATTAGGGCAGAAAATCTGGAGCTGTTTTACGGAGAAAAGAAGGTAGCAGGTCCGCTGGACTTTGAAGTGAAAAACGGAGAGCAGGTCATCCTGAAAGGGAAAAACGGATGTGGAAAATCAAGTATGCTAAAGCGGATTCTGGGAGAACCTATTTCTTATCATGGAAAACTTGAGATTGCATCCGGTTTGAAAATATCTTATGTTTCCCAGGATGCAGAGCGGCTGTGCGGGATGCTGGATGAATTTGCAAGAATAGAAGGGATTGATCCGACACTTTTGAAAGCGCTGCTTCGGAAACTGGATTTTTCACGGGTACAGTTTGAAAAACCGATGGAATCTTACAGCGGAGGACAGAAAAAGAAAGTACTGCTTGCAAAAAGTCTCTGTGAGCAGGCGCATCTCTATATCTGGGATGAACCGCTGAATTTCGTTGATCTGTTTTCCAGAATGCAGATCGAAGAGCTGATACAGACCTATCGTCCGACCATGCTTCTGGTGGAGCATGACAGAGTTTTTGCAGAGAAGATCGGGGCGAGAGATGTGGAGATCTAGCGTGTGCCAGGATTATCAAACTGCGGAGGATACTGTGCACTGGCATTGCTATTTTGACGAAAATGCGTTATGGTAGAAAAAAAGATAAAGGAGGTATTTTGATATGCGTTTACAAGGAAAGGTTGTACTGATCACAGCATCTACAAGAGGAATCGGGCTTGCATGCGTGGTCAGATGTGCAAAAGAAGGAGCCGTTGTCTATATGGCGGCGAGAAATATGGAGCGTGCGAAGGAGCGTGCGCGGGAGTTAAACGAGCAGGGGTATACGGTGAAGACGGTGTTTAACGATGCATCCGACAAGGACAGTTACCGGACAATGGTGGAGGAAGTGATCCGCCAGGAGGGAAGGATCGATGTGCTTGTCAATAATTTCGGAACATCGAATCCGAAGAAGGATCTGGATATCAAAAGTACCGAATACGAGGAATTTATCGGGACATTAGATATGAATCTGGCGAGTGTGTTCCTCCCGGTGCAGGCAGTGATCCCGCACATGGCAAAGCAGGGAGGCGGAAGTATTATCAATATTTCTTCAATCGGAGGACTTCGCCCGGATATCTCGCAGATCGCCTATGGAACGAGTAAGGCGGCGATCAACTACCTGACAAAGCTGATCGCGGTGCAGGCGGCAAGAGATAATATCCGCTGCAATGCAGTGCTTCCGGGTATGACGGCGACGGATGCGGTCAAAGACAATCTGTCCGATGATTTCCGTGAGTTTTTCCTGAAGCATACTCCGATCCGCAGGATGGGCGAGCCGGAAGAAATCGCGGCGGCGGTTGCCTATTTTGCAAGTGATGATGCAGCCTATACAACGGGGCAGATCATGGACGTCTCTGGAGGATTTGGGATGCCGACGCCGGTGTATGGCGATATGATCGAGCGGACGGACAGAAGATAGCGGAAGAGGTCATACAAACAGACAGATGGAACGGCGGCAGGAGAAGCAAGAATCTACAGAAGAGAGATAGTTTCAGAAAAATGATCAAAAAGAGAAAAAATTCTTTGTAATTTCGGAGTCTTACTGTTAAAATGAGAGAAAAGAAATTACAAAGAAACGGAGAGAACGAGTGGAAAAAGAGTACAAGATGAAAATCGGAAAGATTATCTTTCAGTCGGCAAAGATTGCGGTCGGAAGCTGTGGGGCGATCTATGTTGCGATGGCGCTGCATCTGGAATATGCGACGACGGCGGGGATCATCGCACTGCTTTCGATTGTGACGACAAAGTGGGATACGTTAAAGCTTTCCTTGTGCCGTATTATTACCTTTTTACTGTCAGTCATTGTGGCATGGACATTTTTCCAGCATATGGACAGTGAGTGGCTGGCATATGGACTGTTTATCTTCCTGCTTGTCGTATTCTCGGAGTGGGCAGGGCTGAAAGCGACGATCTCAGTCAATGCGGTGACCGGAACCCATTTCCTGATGACGCATGACTTCAGCTGGCAGTTTATCCTGAATGAATTTCTGCTTGTGCTGATCGGAATCGGGTTTGCGGCAGTGCTGAATTTATTTCATTATAATAATGCACAGCAGCGCAGTCTTGTGGAGGATATGCGGTATGTGGAGCGCAAGCTTCGGCAGATTATGGAGGAACTGGAAAAATATCTGAGGAATATACCGATGGATGAGAATGTATGGGATGACATCATTGCGCTGGAACGAAAGCTGGAACACCATGTGGAAGCGGCATACGAGTATCAGAATAATACATTCCAGTCTCACCCCGGCTATTACATTGATTATTTTGAGATGCGGACCAAGCAGTGTAACGTGTTGCACAACCTGCACTATGAGATGAAGAAGATCCGTTACATTCCGAAAGAGGCAGAGATCATCGCAGATTATATTTCCTACCTGCGTCCGTTTGTGACGGAGAAAAATGATCCGGGACCGCAGCTTGAGAAATTGCATGAATTGTTTGATGAGATCCATGATTATGAGCTCCCGAAGACGATCGAAGATTTTGAGAGCCGCGCAAAGCTGTATCATATCCTGATGGATCTGGAAGAATTTCTCATTTTCAACCGGAGATTTGTGGAAGGGCTCGATGAGCGGCAGAGAAGAATCTATTGGGATACATAATCGTAAAAAAAGACTTGACCCTGGTATTATACCAGGGTTTATTCTTTTGTTATTCCATAGGAAATTTAATCAAGGAAAAGGAGCAGAAATTAGAAAATGGAGAAAGCAAATAAGAGAAATTTTTTTGGAAAGATTGGAGCCGGTATCCGGCGGGCTGCAAAGGAACTTACCGTTCAGCGATTTTTATGAATTGCAGCAGGGGCAGCGATCTGTTCTTTCGGAATTTATAACGTGCATCAGCAGACCGGGATCACCGAGGGCGGTGTGCTTGGAATGATGTTGTTTGTCAGTCACTGGTTTGAACTTTCACCGGCGGTGATCACACCGGCGCTTGATATCCTGTGTTACATTCTGGCGTGGAAATATCTGGGTGGAAAGTTTATACGGATCTCGCTTGTCTCTACCATGTGCGTGTCCGTCTTTTTGAAGGTGTGGGAACAGTTTCCACCGCTGCTGCCGGATATGAGCGCGCTGCCACTTGCGGCGGCAGTCTGCGGCGGGATTTTTGTCGGGGTAGGAGTCGGTCTGATCGTGCGCCAGGGGGGATCTTCCGGCGGGGATGATGCGCTGGCGCTTACGATCTCTTCAGTCACAAAGTGCCGGATCTCGCGTGCCTATCTGTTGACAGACCTGACGGTGCTTGGGTTGTCACTGTCTTACATTCCGGTGAGAAGGATCGGATTTTCGCTGATCACCGTGACGGTCTCCTCGCTTTTGATCGAGAAGGTTCAAAATGCGTAGAAGCGCCGGATGCTTTTGGGAGATAGTTCCATATCAGAAGAAAATCGCTTGACTTTTTATGGGTGCTGTCTCTTATAATAGAAAGGAAGCAAGGAAAGAGGAGGAAAAGATAAAATGGGATTGATTTTAAAGTGCCTGAAAAAGTACAAAGGTCTGTTCCTGCTGAATCTGATCTCGGTATTCGGATTTGCGCTTGTCGAGATCGGGATTCCGACGATCGTCGCAAAGATGATCGACGTCGGGGTGAGTACCGGAAATACCGCGTATTTGTATCAGCAGGGCGGCGTTATTTTTCTGATCTCTGTCATCGGTGTCTGCGGCACGCTGACGATGGGATTTTGCTGTGCGAAAATCTCAACTTCGATCACAAGAGATATCAGAAATGAAGTGTTTGAGAAGATCCAGACATTTTCCAGAAGTGAATTTAACAAATTTGGGGTATCGTCTCTGATCACAAGGACGAATAATGACGCATTCCAGATCCAGATGTTTGTCAATGTGATCCTGCGGACGGCGCTGCTGACACCGGTTATGATCTGTGTCAGCTTCTTTATGACAATCCGTGCATCGCTGGACTTGTCGC
Source organism: Faecalimonas sp. (assembly GCA_026169575.1). Next base: position 5,376 of record JAPFCT010000248.1, on the reverse strand, counting down.
TGATCATTTTGGCGACGGTTCCTTTGATCGTACTCGGGATTGTCATTGTGGCAAAGATTTCCAGACCGATCTCGGAGAATCAGCAGGCGTCGCTGGATTCTCTGAACCGGATTTCCAGGGAGAATCTGACCGGGATCCGTGTGATCCGGGCATTTAATAATGATCATCACGAGGCGGCCAGATTTAACAAGGCAAATGTAGAATTTATGGGATATTCGAAGAGACTGTTCAAGCTGATGTCGATCACACAGCCATTGTTTTTCTTTTTGATGAATATTGCAGGTCTGTTTATTTTCTGGACTGCGGCAAATCTGATCGATGCGGGAAGGATCCAGGCAGGGCAGCTTGTGGCATTTATGGATTATCTGTTCCATGCAATGCTCTCAGTTATGCTGTTCTGTCTTGTATTTATGATGTATCCGAGGGCTGCGGTTTCTGCGAGAAGAATCCAGGCGGTATTAGATACAGAGCCGCTGATCAAAAATGACAAGAAAGGCGAAAAAGGAGAACCGATTGAGCAGATTTCCTTTGAAAATGTGACATTTGTCTATCCGGACGGGGAGGAAGCGGTGCTCAAGGATATTTCCTTCGAGGTGAAGAAAGGCGAGACGATCGCTTTTATCGGAAGTACCGGATCTGGAAAGAGTACACTGATCAACCTTGTGCCGCGCTTCTATGATGTATCTTCAGGAAAGGTTATGATCAACGGCAGGGATATCCGGGAATGGGATATTGATGTGCTCAGAGATCATATTGGATTTATTCCGCAGAAAGCATTTCTGTTTAATGGCACGATCGCAGAAAATATCCGGTTTGGAAAAGAAGATGCCACAATGGAAGAGATGGTGCATGCGGCAAAGATCGCCCAGGCATATGATTTTATTATGGAAAAACCGAAGCAGTTTGAGGAGCCGATCACAGAGAATGCGACAAATGTATCCGGGGGACAGAGACAGAGGCTCTCTATCACAAGAGCGCTTGTGAGAAAACCGGATGTCTATGTATTTGATGATTCCTTCTCGGCGCTGGATCTTCGCACGGATGCAAAACTGCGAAAGGCGCTGCGGCCGGAGATTCAGAATGCGATCGTGATGATCGTGGCGCAGAGAATCTCGACGATCATGAATGCAGATCAGATCGTAGTACTTGATGAAGGAAAAGTGGTAGGAGCCGGAACGCACCAGGAACTGCTGAAAACATGCAGGGTTTACCATGAAATTGCAGCTTCTCAGCTGAGTGAGGAGGAACTGGCAAATGAATAAAAAAGAATCAAAGACAAAGCGTATCTGGAGACAGATGCGCACGTTTCTCGCTCCATATAAAGCGGGACTGGTCGGAGCAGTCATTATGATCTTTATTGCAAATGCGTGCATGGCAGTGGCGCCATCCATTGAGGGAAGCATTACCTCTCAGATTGTCAGCGATGTACAGAAAATCCAGGAGAAGGTTCCCGGGGCTGCGATCCAGTTTCAGCGGGTTTTGGAGATCATTATTTTGCTTCTGATCGTGTATATCATAAAGACACTGACCCAGATCGGATCGGTATTTTTACTGACCAATGCGATCCAGAATACGATGCACGATGTGAGAAATGCGGTGCAGGATAAGATCCGGAGACTTCCGGTACGGTATTTTGACACAAATACATTCGGGGATGTCTTAAGTAAAGTGACAAACGATATCGATACCGTATCCAATGCACTTCAGCAGAGTTTCGCAGAGGTGATCCGCGGTGTCTTATCGCTTGTGTTTGCATTTGCGATGATGTTCTATATTAATGTGACAATGGCATGTATTGCGCTGATCCTGATCCCGATGTGTCTTCTGATTACAAGGGCAGTTGTGAGAAGAAGCCAGGATAAATTTAAGAAACAGCAGGATGCACTCGGGGAACTGAACGGAACAATCACGGAAATGTATACCGGCTACAATGAACTGCTCTTATATAACAGACAGAAAGAGGCGGTAAAGCAGTTTCGAAAGGTCAATGAAGAACTGCAAAAGCAGGCGTTCCGTGCGAACTTTATGTCGTCTGTGATTTCTCCGTGCGTATCACTTGTCACATACTTGACGATCGGGGTACTTGCGGTAGTCGGAAGTATTTTCGTAATACAAGGAAAGATCAAGGTCGGAAATCTCCAGGCATTTATCCGTTATATCTGGCAGGTCAACGATCCGTTATCACAGGTGTCCAACTTATCGACACAGATCCAGTCTGCGTTTGCGGCTCTTGAGAGAATCTGTGAGATGCTGGAAGCCGAGGAGGAAGTAAAAGAGGCAGACCCGGCAAAGAGCGTTGACCATGTGACCGGGCAGGTGACATTTGAACATGTCCAGTTTGGATATGGGGAAGAAAATATTATCAAAGATCTCAACATCGAAGTCAAAAAAGGGCAGATGGTTGCGATCGTCGGTCCTACGGGTGCAGGAAAGACAACGATCATCAACCTGCTGATGCGTTTCTACGATGTCCGTTCCGGTGCGATCAAGATCGATGGTGTGGATATCCGTGATATGAAACGGGAGGACCTCCGTTCGCTGTTTGGAATGGTGCTCCAGGATACATGGCTGTTTACCGGAAGTATTTACGACAATGTCCGGTATGGAAGGCAGGAAGCAAGGAAAGATGAGGTCATTGATGCGGCAAAGATGGCGAACGTACACCATTTTATCCGCACGTTGCCAGAAGGCTACCAGACGATGATCAACGAGGAGGGAAGCAATATTTCTCAGGGAGAGAAACAGCTCCTGACGATCGCCCGGGCAATTCTGAAAAATCCACAGATATTGATTCTCGACGAGGCAACCTCGTCTGTCGATACGAGACTTGAGAAGATGATCCAGGATGCAATGCACCGCGTGATGGACGGAAGAACAAGTTTTGTGATCGCCCACAGATTATCGACGATCCGAAGCGCTGATCTGATTCTTGTGCTGGATGACGGGGATATCGTTGAGCAGGGAACACACGAAGAACTGATGGCGAAAAAAGGATATTATGAAAAACTGTATCATTCACAGTTTGCAGTTTCTTAACCGGTGAAAATGGAATCGGCGGAGATATAGAAAGAGAGCAGAGCGTGCACAGAAAAAAATCTGTGCGGCTTTCTGCTCTTTCCTTATATAGAAAATTCTTTTTGAATCCTATGGAAATTAGAATATAAGAAATAAAAAAACACAGAAATGATCGCTCATCTCTGTGTTCTGTCTGTATGCGGAAAATGGGACTTGAACCCACACGTGGTAACCCACACTAGAACCTGAATCTAGCTCGTCTGCCATTCCGACATTTCCGCTAACAAAATGTATTCTAGCATATAGAAAATAAAAAAGCAAGAGAAAAATGAAAAAAAGCCAAATTTTTTTGAAATTCATGCTTTAATGTGAAATAAAAGTTTATAAAAACCTAATTGCAATCGGAAATTTGCTTATGCTATACTAAGAACATAGAGTTCCTCCGTGACATATAGGAGGAGATTAAATGAAAAAATTAAAAGAACTTACAATCAAAGACAGCTTTATGTTTGGCGCAGTGATGTCTATTCCAGAAAATTGCAAAGGACTTCTGGAATTGATTTTGCACAAAAAGATCGGACAGATTATTGTGAGCAAGGAGAAAAGTATTGTCTATCATCCGGAATACAAAGGAGTAAGACTGGATGTGTATGCAAAGGATGAAGTCAGTACACATTACAATGTAGAAATGCAGGTTTTGAAGAAACCGGCGCTTGGGAAAAGAAGTCGATATTATCAAAGTCAGATGGATATGGAATTGTTGTTAAGTGGTGCTGATTACGGTCAGCTGCCGAATACTTATATCATATTTATTTGTGATTTTGATCCATTTGGTCAGAAAAAATATTGCTACACATTCCAAAATCTATGTGAGGAATCGGAAAAAAGTAAATTAGAAGATGGAAGACGTATTATTTTCCTAAGTACTTGTGGAGAAAATGAAGATGAGGTGCCAAAAGAACTTGTTTCATTTTTAAATTTTGTCAAAGCAGATGTTGGAGAAAGTAAAAAAGGGTTTGAAGATGATTATGTTCAGAGGCTTCAAGACACGATTCTCTATATCAAAACAAACAGGGAAATGGAGGAGAGATTTATGATTCTGGAAGAAATGCTAAGAGATGAGCGGCAGGAAGGTGAGCGAAGAGGAATGGTACTGGCTTTACAGAGTGTTTTACAAAAGTATGGGCAGTTGCCGGATCAGCTTCTGGAAAAGTTTCAGAAGGAGGAAGACATTGAAGTGCTGACATACTGGGTCAGAGTTGCCGCGGAGGTAAGTTCGCTGGAAGAATTTGTACAAAAAGTTCAATAAGTAAGAGATTCTAAAATCATATCAAATAGTTACAGAACAAAAGCAGGGTGCCGGAGAAGGGCATCCGGACTGTTTTCGGCACCTGAAATTGTCTGTTTTCTTTACCGGATCGGTAGCAGTATTCGCAGTAAGATTCACAGAACGAATAGAAAAAATAGAAATGGCGGAGGAATTCTATAGAAAAAATGGTTGACAAAACTTATTTTCGTGATATACTTTGAATATCAAAATATTTTAAAGCAAAATAATAAGAAAGAAAAAGTAAAATGATAGGAAGAGTGATTGGAACCGGTTCGTATGTGCCGGAGAACTATTATGACAATTATGATTTAGAAAAATTGGTTGATACGAGTGATTCCTGGATCCGGGAGCGGACCGGGATCGCAAGGAGGCACATCATATCGGAGGAAGAGACGACAGTCACGATGGCATGGAAAGCTTCCGAGAGGGCGCTGGAAGATGCGAAGGTGGCTGCAGATGAAATTGATCTGATCATTGTAGCGACTATCTCCTCGAATGTAGTCCTACCGTGTACCGCGTGTGAGGTGCAGAAGCAGCTTGGAGCAAAAAAGGCAGTCTGTTTTGATCTGAATGCGGCATGTACGGGATTTCTATTTGCCTATAATACGGCGCAGACTTATATTGCGGCGGGCCTTGCAACGTGTGCGCTTGTCATCGGAGCAGAGAGTTTGTCAAAGATTGTGGACTGGACAGACCGGGGGACCTGCATTTTGTTTGGAGACGGAGCAGGAGCGGTTGTACTCCGGGCGCAGGAGGGTGTTTTTCCTGCAATGGTTTCCCATTCTAACGGGGAGCAGGGAGATGCGCTCTGCTGTGGCAGAGAAGCAGATCATATCCATATGGATGGGCAGGCGGTGTTTAAATTTGCAGTCCGCCAGGTACCGCGCTGTATCAGGGAACTGCTGGAAAAAGAAAGCGTTGCACCGGAGGAGATTGATTATTTTATCCTGCATCAGGCAAATCAGAGGATCGTTGAGGCGGTCGCAAGAAGGCTTGCACTTCCGGTGGAAAAATTTCCGATGAACCTTCAG
>JAPFCT010000184.1 GCA_026169575.1 Faecalimonas sp. | reverse complement strand
CTCTTACAGGTACTTTTTTAATACATCTGCCATTAGTTGTCACCTCCGCAATTTCCACATCCGCCGTGATGTGTATCGCCTTCCTGCAATTTTAAAATTGCACGGCCTTCTTCTGTTTTATACATTAACTGTCTCTTCATTGCCTGATCAAAATCTACTAAGTGTCCGTCAAACTCTGGTCCGTCCACACATGCGAATTTAATCTCATCTCCTACCTGAAGACGGCATGCTCCGCACATACCAGTTCCGTCTACCATGATCGGGTTCATGCTGACGATTGTCGGGATCTCTAATTTCTTTGTCAGAAGACATACAAACTTCATCATGATCATCGGTCCGATTGCAACACATCTGTCATATTTTTTACCTTCTCCGACTAATTTCTCGATCATGCTTGTTACCATTCCGTGATGTCCATAAGAGCCATCATCTGTACAGATGTAAAGATTTCCGGCAACAGCTTCCATTTCCTTTTCAAGGATCAGCATCTCTTTTGTCTTGGAACCAACAATTACATCCACATCAATTCCGCGTTCGTGCATCCATTTTACCTGTGGATAGACAGGAGCTGCCCCCACACCACCTGCTACGAACAGAATCTTTTTATTCTTTAATTCTTCAAGATCTTCTTCTACAAATTCAGACGCACATCCTAAAGGACCTGTAAAGTCTCTAAAATAGTCCCCCTCTTTTAAATCTGCCATCTTCTCTGTGGAAGCTCCCACGATCTGGAATACGATCGTCACGGTTCCTGCTTCTCTGTCATAATCACAGATCGTCAATGGAATTCTTTCCCCTTTTTCATCCATCTTTACGATTACAAACTGTCCCGGCTGACAGTGTCTTGCAACTCTTGGTGCTTCAACATCCATAAGAAAAATCTTATCTGCTAATTTTTCTGCCTTTTGTATTTTATACATCTTGCGCCTCCTAAAATTTTATATATTACTTATTTACCGCTAAGCTGTGAATAAGCATACATGATTATTAATATAATATATCATTCCTCGTTAAAGTTCAAGTATATCTTGCGATAATGTTAAAAAATTATCGGCATTTTCTAGTAATATTTCCCAAAGATCTTTTGAAAAAACTTTCAAGAAGCAGACAATTAAACGAATGATCCTTGTTTTTTACCGCTTTTATCCTGTCCACCATGCTGCAGAAAAATAAGAGGCACATTCCTGCACCTCAAAAATATTTCCCCCAACTATTGACTTAGAACCGAAAAAAGACACATTTTACGGGAACCTGTCTCCCGGTAAAATGTGTCTTTTTCTTCCTGATCAAAGCGTTCCGTGGATTATCCGTCAGGATCTGTCCTCTGGTCCGCTTTTCATACGGTCAGCATTCTATTAGAAATCAACTTCTGTTCCGTAGTAAATACATGTAAATAATCTTTCCATTGTCTCCGGATCGATCGCTCTTGGGTTAGAACCTGTGCAGGCATCTCCAACTGCATTTTTAGCGATCTCAGAAATTTTCTCTTTGAACTCGTCTTCTTTGATACCAAATTCTTTTAAAGTTGACGGAATTCCGAGAATTACATTAAATTCATTGATCTTCTCGCATAAACTGTTGATCAGTGATCTCTCAGAAGCTCCTGCAAGTCCTACTTTTCTTGCAATCTCAGCATAACGTTTTGCAGCAACAGGATCTTTTGCATTATATTTGATCACATATGGAAGATACATTGCATTTGCAAGTCCATGTGTGATATGTCCTGTAGAGAATGCTGCTCCCGTCTTATGTGCCATAGAGTGTACAATACCAAGCAGTGCATTAGAAAATGCCATACCTGCAAGACACTGTGCATCATGCATCTGTGCTCTGGCTTCCATATTTCCTTTGAAAGAAGCCGGGAGATAATCAAATACCATTTCGATCGCCTGAATTGCGAGTGGATCTGTATATGCACAATTCAAAGTAGATACATAAGCTT
>JAPFCT010000165.1 GCA_026169575.1 Faecalimonas sp. | reverse complement strand
GATTGAACCATTTGATGAGAGCAGGTTAAATCCAAACAGTTATAATCTGTCACTGGCAAATGAGCTGCTCGTCTATGAAGATGAGATTCTGGATATGAAAAAGGATCATGCAGTCAGAAGGATCGTGATTCCCGAGGAAGGACTTTTGCTGGAGCCGCACAGGCTTTATCTTGGACGGACAAATGAATTTACAAAAACAGAAGGATTTGTGCCGATGTTAGAGGGGCGTTCCTCCACGGGGCGTCTGGGACTTTTTATCCATGTGACAGCAGGCTTTGGCGATGTAGGATTTGCCGGGTACTGGACACTGGAGATCTTCTGTGTCCAGCCGATCCGGATTTATCCGAATGTGGAAGTCTGCCAGATTTATTACCATGATATCCACGGGGAATATGACCGCTATCAGAGTGGAAAATATCAGAACAATAAAGGAATCCAGTCCAGCATGCTGTACCGGGATTTCCTGAAATAAGAACAGATATACAGAACACAAAAAAGAAAGAGAAGGGCAGGAGGAGAAACATGCATCAGATTTTTGTATATGGGACACTTTTAAAAGGAATGTACAATTATGAAATTTACTGCAGCGCTGAACATTCATACCGCCGGAAAGCGTATGTAGACGGACTTCTTTACAGTCTGAAGGAAAGACGGTATCCGGCGCTGCTTGAAGGGGAAGAAAGAATTGCCGGGGAGATCCACGAAGTATCTGAGGAGACGGCAAGGAAGATCGATGAGCTGGAGAGCTATTTCGGGGAAGGACATCCAGAAAATGAATATGATAAAAAGACTGTAACGGCATATGCCGAAGACGGAAGTGTGATCGGAGAGGTCCCGGTTTATTTTTACAACGTCAGAAATGAGCGGCAGAAAGCGCTGTTAGACCAGCGGATCACATGTAATGATTACCGGAAATATATGGAGCAGCAGAAGTAAGTTTCTTGAAAAGCATTTTAAAATTTGTTATCATAAGACGATGTATTTCAAATACAGATCATTCGATAATAAAGAGAGAACACCCTAAAATCAGGAGGGACAAAGAAACTATGGGAACATTGACACCAATGATGCAGCAGTATATGGAGACGAAGAAGCAGTATGCGGACTGTATCTTATTTTACAGACTTGGTGATTTTTATGAGATGTTTTTTGAAGATGCCATTACAGCATCCAAGGAACTGGAGATTACACTGACCGGGAAAAACTGTGGGATGGAGGAGCGTGCACCGATGTGCGGTGTGCCGTATCACTCTGTGGACAGTTACCTGAACCGGCTGGTAGAAAAGGGATATAAGGTTGCGATCTGTGAGCAGGTGGAAGATCCTCAGCAGGCGAAAGGAATCGTAAAGAGGGAAGTAGTGCGTGTTGTGACTGCGGGAACAAATATGAATACGCAGGCGCTCGATGAGACAAAGAACAATTATATCATGTGCATCGTATACCTTGCGGACCGCTACGGGCTGGCGGTGGCAGATGTGTCCACCGGAGATTATTTTGTGACAGAGCTTGACAGCGGAAGAAAACTGCTGGATGAGATCCACAAGTTTTCGCCGTCGGAGATCATCTGCAATGAATCCTTCTATATGAGCGGACTTGACCTGGACGATCTGAAACACCGGCTTGGAATGATGATCTACTCGATCGACACACATTTTTTTGACGATGAGATGTGCGCGCGTATTTTAAAAGAACATTTTCATACAGCCACCCTCGAAGGTCTGGGACTTGGCGATTATAACTGCGGTGTGATCGCGGCAGGCGCACTTTTAAAATATCTGTATGAGATCCAGAAGACTTCGCTTTCCCACATCACCCATATCACGGGCTATATTACGGGGAAATATATGCTGTTAGACAGTTCTTCCAGAAGAAATCTGGAATTGTGTGAGACACTGCGGGAAAAACAGAAGAGAGGCTCTCTGCTATGGGTGCTTGATAAGACAAAAACTGCCATGGGAGCCAGAATGCTCCGAAGTTATATTGAGCAGCCGCTGATCGACCGGACTGCGATCGAGAAACGTCTGGAAGCAGTGGAAGAATTAAAAGATCAGGCGATCGCCCGCGAGGAGATCCGGGAGTATTTATCTCCAGTCTATGATCTGGAGCGTCTGATCAGCCGGGTTACATACCAGTCTGCGAACCCGAGAGATCTGATTTCATTCCGCAACTCTCTTGAGATGCTTCCGCATATCAAGTATCTTCTGAAGGAAATGCAGGGAGGGCTTCTGCAGCAGATCTGCGAAGAACTGGATCCTCTGGAAGATCTGCATCAGCTTTTAGAAGAATCTATCATGGAGGAACCGCCGCTTGCAATGAAAGAGGGCGGGATCATCAAGGATGGATACGATGCGGATGTGGATATGCTCCGGCAGGCAAAGACAGAAGGAAAGAACTGGCTTGCGCAGCTTGAGGAGGAAGAGCGGGAGAAGACAGGGATCCGCAATCTGAAGATCAAATATAATAAAGTGTTTGGCTATTATCTGGAAGTGACAAATGCATACAAAGAGATGGTGCCGGATTACTATACGCGAAAACAGACGCTTGCAAATGCGGAGCGTTTTATCACACCGCGGCTAAAAGAACTGGAGGATACGATCCTCGGTGCAGAAGATAAGCTTTATGCGCTGGAGTATAATCTGTATTGCAAGGTACGTGACCGGATCGCATCGGAAGTACTCCGTGTGCAGCAGACTGCAAAGGCAGTGGCAAAGATTGACGTGTTCACATCGCTGGCGCTTGTCGCAGAGCGGAATAACTATGTGCGGCCGAAGATCAACGAAAAAGGACTGATCGATATCAGGGGAGGCAGGCACCCGGTAGTAGAGCGGATGACGCCGGATAACATGTTTATCGCAAACGATACGCTGCTGGATGATAAGAAAAACCGGGTTTCGATC
>JAPFCT010000429.1 GCA_026169575.1 Faecalimonas sp. | reverse complement strand
TTCATTGTGGATGATCGGTCCGTATGTGTAAATTTTCTTTCCTTTCTGCTTCTCGGCCTGCTCATATACCTGATCTACTGCTCTTTTGACTCCAAAACAAAAACCTGCAGTTTTTGCAACCTTTACTTCCATCTGCCGCCTCTCTTTCTTCTATCTGCATACATCCAGGATCGCCTGCACTACTTCATCGATCGTCATCTCAGAGGAATCGACAAGCACTGCATCTTCCGCCTGTCTAAGCGGCGCAGTTTCCCTTGTCATATCACGTTCATCGCGCTCGCTGATATCTTTTTCAATTTCCTCCAGAATACACGGCTGTCCTGCTTCCCGGAGTTCTTTAAATCTCCTCTCCGCCCTTGTCCGGACGCTGGCGGTCAGATAGATCTTCGCATCTGCCTGCGGAAGGATATTTGTTCCGATATCCCTCCCATCCATCACTACGTCATAGTCTCTTGCCAGTTTTCTCTGCAGTTCCAGCAGATGGGCACGTACTTCCGGGAGCGCCGAACCAACAGAGGCAAGTCTGCCGATCGCTTCCTCTCTCAGTTTTCCGGTCACATTTTCTCCATTTAAATATACCTGCTGACTTCCATTTTCATAACGGATCACAATCTCTGCATCTGTACACACTTCTTTCATGCGCTCCAGATCCTCAGAAGTAAGTCCCCGTTCCCGGAAATAGACAGCCATCGCGCGGTACATCGCGCCGGTATCTACATAAATATATCCAAGTTCCTTTGCCACTCTTTTGGCAATCGTGCTTTTTCCGGCACCTGCCGGTCCATCTATTGCAATATTATATCCCATATTTCCTCATTTCCCGGCAGACTTCTGCCTCTCTTTCTTCCTTCTGTTTTGCTGCCCGCCGCACATCTTATCCGATACTGCTCCCTGCCGCATGCGCAGTCGACCATGCGATCTGCAGATTATAGCCGCCCGTCAGTGCATCCAGATCCAGTACTTCTCCGACAAAGTAAACATCCGGTACCAGCTTTGACTCCATTGTACCCGGATCGATCTCCTTTACCTTTACGCCGCCCTTTGTGATGATCGCCTCGTTGTAGCCGCGCAGCCCGAGAATGGTCAGTTCAAACTGCTTGATCAGATGTACGAACTTCTGCCGTTCTGTTCTCGAAATATCATGTACCTTTTTGTCCGGGTCAATCCCGCTCAGCTCGATCATGACCGGGATCAGTTTTGCCGGGAACAGCTTCGTCACCGCGTTTTTAAACTGTCGGTTAATATTCTGTTCAAAGTCTCTGAGCACCCGCTGGTCCAGCTGCTCTTCTGTCAGCGCAGGTTTCAGATCAATGACGAGCTTCAGCTTCTTATCACCAATCTTTTTCGCAATGTGGCTGCTCCCGCTTAAGATCAGCGGACCGCTTACCCCATAATGCGTAAACAGCATCTCTCCAAAATCCTGATACAGCTTTTTCTTTCCATCATAGATCGATGCTTCTACATTTTTCAGCGACAGTCCCTGCAGTTCTCTGACAAACGGTTCCTCGATCGCCAGCGGAACCAGTGACGGGTAAATCTCAGTCACCTGATGGCCAAGTTCCTCTGCGAAACGATACCCGTCTCCGTCTGACCCCGTCGTCTGATAAGAAAATCCACCGGTTGTAATAATACAGGCATCTCCATATATTTTTTCTCCTT
>JAPFCT010000397.1 GCA_026169575.1 Faecalimonas sp. | reverse complement strand
GAACTGTTGGAGAGAAAGTTTGATACGGTACTGATTGGATGGGGGAATACATTTTTGGGCAACAAGAATATGGAGCAGGCAAAGAGACAAGTATGTGAGCAGTTACAGCCGTTTGCTGAAAAAGTTATGGAAATTGTAGATGAGGAGGGAGTATACGAAGGGTTACATACGATGCACCCGCTGTTTTGTGGACAACGGTTCAGTGGGAAGTGGAAACTCAGACCATTTATTTTTCCAACAGAAGAGTGATGATTCCGGGGCGCAAGTGTTAAGCTTGCGCCCTGATATTTTAAAATTCTTCAAAAAAGATACAAATAAGTTTGTAAAAGTTTTCACTTGGGTCTTGTGTATCATCATATTGTAAATCATTTAAGCGGGATTTCTGTGAAGAAGAAAGAGGATGAATCTTACATTTGGAAGCTGTTTTGGAAGAGAGAGGGGACTGCGGAACAAAATTTTTCAAAAAAGTAAAAAAACAAACTACATCTTCCGGATGAATGATTTTCCGATAAGTTTTCTTTGTGGAGGGCTGCATCAGAGGTGATTTCAAACAGTGATTGAGAAAGAGAGAAAAATCAGATTGCAGATGGGAAAGAAAGGAATCCGACTCTTGCAATGAGTATAATACATAAGCTTTTAACATGTAATAAGAAAATGTAGAGAGTTGTTTTTCGTCAGCAGAGAGATTGTGATAAGAAAGATAGTCTTTCAGTGCGCTTGATTTTCTTTCATACCATTTGTGCAAAGTATTATAATTGCTGGAATCATAAGAAAGTGGAATATCCAGCAGGGTCAGTAAATTCCCCCAGATTCCCTTTTTGCATCCACGGTTTTCAGTTTTCGGTGTTGTGTTCATAGCGTGTACGCTCCTTTTAATTTCCTTGATTTATATAGCGATTTTCAGAAAGCTATATAATGAATTGTTCCGGGTACAATTTTTTTTCCAGGGGAATTAAGAACAAGGAAGAAAAAATGTCCATTAAAAAGCAAAAGGTAATCTGGTAAAGTAGGGACAATCAAACAAATAAAGAAAAGGAGATATAGCTATGAACACAACAAAGAATATGTATTTTTTAGAGGCAAGACCTAACACCGTTTCAAAAGACAGAGCGGGAAAAGGTGCAGTGACACTAATCAATGCGGAAAAGAAAGGCTGTGGAAGCCGGATGATTATTTCAAAACAGTTGGAAAAAGATTTGGAACTGGAAGAGAAGATTCAGATTGCATTGGATGCAGATGGAAGCAGTTTCTTTCTGAGTAAGTGTATTGATGAAAAAGAAGCTTTTTACTCTTTGCGTCGTTTGAAAAAGGGTGACAGCAATAGCAGGCTTGTTTTGTATCAGAAAGCAGTGATACAAGAACTGACAGAAAAATTGGGATTAAATTTTGATGAAGCTGTTTCTGTGACCTTCTATGGTGTGGAGTATTTTGAGGAAGAAGGAACCCGTGTCGCAAGAATCTTTCAGGAGGAAAAATAAGTATGGCATATGAAGTTGTAGTGGAAACGATAGAGAAAGCAGAAACGAGACCCGTATATTACAAGGAAGCCGGCATTGAAGCCGGTCAGTACGGAAAATATAAATGGGTGGAGAAGTCAAAGGAATGGAAATTTGTAAGAATGGGAGGTGCGGTATATGTCAAAGCAGTGATTACAAACATAGATACACAAGAAGAGAGCCTGCAGTTATATTTTGACCGGGGAAATCATGAGAGAGTTACTTTTGTATTTCCAAGACAATCCTTAAATGAGAGTAAGATTGTTGGACTGACAGCGATGGGAGTTCAAGTAAAGAAGACACACGCAGATACTTTGATCAAGACGATAGAAAATCAGGAGGGAAATGCAGAAAGGATTTACCGCCATGAGATTCTTGGGATGGATGAAATCAACGGAAGGACTGTGTTCAAAGGTGCGACGGGAATAGGAGTGCAAAGTGAATACCAGGGGCAGGCAAGGATTTTTCCAAAAGGAAGCTACAAAGAATGGAAGAACGTAGTGGAAGGAGAGGTAATGGGGCAGATACCGTTAGAGTTTTTACTGGCGGTATCTGTATCCGGAATGCTGGTAGATTGCCTGAAAGAAAAAATCAGCATTTCCAATGTGATCGTTCATTGTGTAGGAGAGAGCAGTACGGGAAAAACAACGGGTGCATTACTTGCTGTTTCAACCGGAAGTGCACCTGACTTTCTGGGAAATAACTTTGTATTTACTTTTCAGGACACTTTGAACAGCCTGATGCGGTCATTGCCGAACAGCTTCGTTTCGGTCATTGATGAGGGGTCTTTACTTGGAAACAGAGATATGACAAATGTATTGTACAGTCTGAGCAGTGGAGTGGAAAAAAGAAGACTGACACAGTCCATGAGCGTGCAGGAATCAGCACGCTTCCGGACGGCATTGATCCTCACATCTGAAAAGTCAATCCTTTCCCAGTGCAACAACAATTCAGGACTGCTTGTCAGAAACTTTGAGTTCCAAAACGTAGAGTGGACAAAGGATGCACAGTCGGCAGACCGGATCAAATCAGTCATTAGCATGAACTATGGGCATATTGTTCCGAAAGTTGCTGAGAGACTGCTTCAGTTAGGGGAGGAAAAAATCATAGAAATGTTGTCAGAAGAGGTGGAAACGATTGTGGAACATGCAAGGAAGACAGAGATATATAACAATCTTACAGAGCGTACTGCAAAACAGTCGGCACTGATTCTTGTAGCGGTGGACATCTTAAGCGAAGTGATGGGATTGACTTTTCATAAAGAAGAAATCAGGAATTTCATGGAGGAACATTCACTGATAAAGGATACGGAACAAGTCTCGTTAGGCAAACGGGCAATGGAGTGGCTGTTGCAGTATATTTCCAAAAACAGAACACAGTTTTTGGATGAACGTGTCAGGGACGGGGTTGGAGGATGCAGGGGAAGAATCCAAAAGACAAAAGAAGTCCTGCTGAGTACCGGAGAAATCTCAGACCTGAGGCTGTATATAGCGGACTCCGAATTTGTAGAGATTTTAAGGGAGGGAAAATTCAGTGAAAAAGTTACTGTATTAAAAGAGTGGAAAGAGATGGGATACCTAAAGGCACAGCGAGACCGCTATATAAGCAATATTAAAATTTTACAAGACATCAGCGTAAAAGGTTATATTGTATTACTTCCGGTATCCATGAAAGACCAGTGGGAAGAAGTAGAAGATATAACAGAAATACCATTTGAAGATTAGGAGGAAACAAGATGGGAAAGATAGTTTCAGGAAGTGTAAGACCAAGACCGAATGCGAAGGATGTAAGATATTTTGACATCATTTTAGAGTTGGGAAAGGATCCGCTGACGGGGAAGAGAAAGAGAGTATACTACAAGGCAGATACAACAGACAGACAAGAAGCAGAGAACCTGCTTACAGTAAAGAAAGCAGAATATTTGTCGGGTAACATGATAGAACCATCCAGACAGACGGTTGCTTCCTTTTTAGATGAATATTTAAGAGACTATGTTCAGGTACAGAGCAGTCCTGCAACGGTAAAAGATTACCGGAATGTAGTGGAGAATTATCTGAAACCGGAGTTTGGACAGATAAAACTGCAGGATTTAAGCAGGGCGAGGGTGCAGCAGGTGTACAATGGATGGAGACTGAAATCAACAAAAAGCGATAAGCCACTGAGAGCAACAACAATACTGCATATCAACAGAGTATTTAAAGCCGCTTTAAATGTTGCATGTGAGCTGGAATATATCAAAGAAAATCCGGCAAGAAAAGTAAAGGTAGGAAAAGATATGGTAACAGAACATGTAGATGTATACACTGTGGAGGAGATTAAAGAATTACAAAAAGCAGTGAAAGGCACAGATATGGAACTTCCGGTAGCATTACTGTTTGACTGCATTTTGAGAAGAGGAGAACTGCTTGGTCTGAGGTATTCTGATATTGATTTTGAGAAGAATACCGTCACGGTGCAGTACACATGGACAGAAACAGACGGAAATGAACCTACATTAAAGGATTGTAAGACAGAGAGTTCTTACCGGAAGATGGTTGTAAGTGAACACACCATGAAGCTGTTGAAAAAGCAAAGACTGCTGTACATGCAGAACAGAATGAAATACGGGGAAAACTTCTGTAACAGTGACCGTGTAATCTGTAAAGAGAATGGAGAACCGTATCTGCCTAAAAGCTTCACACATAAGTGGAGAAAAACACTGAGCCGTCATGGACTGAGACATATTAAACTGCATGGGACAAGACATAGTGCGATTTCCCTGCTGATTTCAGAAGGAGTACCCGTTCACATGGTACAGCAGAGAGCAGGACACAGAGATCCTAAGATTACATTGGGAGTATACTCACATGTAGCAAAAGACAGACAGAACATAGTAGCAGAAAAACTGGATACGCTTTTGTTTTCAGCAGTGAATGAATAAACGTGTACACCTGATTTCCATTCAGGTGTTCAGGAATCAGAGGTTTGTGACTCAGGCTTTGCAGTTGCGAGGGAGAAAATCCCGTTTTCCCGTCCCGTGCAAAGCCGAGTACACAAAAAAACAATGTCAGATACTTCAATCTTGTTTTTGAGGGGCGGGAAACACGGGATTGACGAGTGAGCAACGAAGCAAAGCGGTTAAGCTTTGCTGAGGATGGAAAGGTTATTGCTATGGAATCAAGATGATTTGTAGCAGTTGGTCGCGGATTTGGTCGCGAGGTACGAAAAAACGAAGAAATTCAAAAAATTTGAAAAAATTGCTTGCATTCTCGAAAGAACTGTTATATAATAGCTCTTGTGTTAAGGGAACACTAAAATAAAATAAAGAAAATGCGCGATTAGCTCAGTTGGTAGAGCACCTGACTCTTAATCAGGGTGTCCAGGGTTCGAACCCCTGATCGCGCATTTAGGAAGCACTGTTTTTGCAATCTTTGAATTGTGGGGGCGGTGCTTCTTTTATATATTTTTCACAGATTTTTAAGAAATTTCTCAACATTTTAGAATGCAGTTATGATATAATGCTGAACAGTGGAGTGAAAGGAGATAGATATGTTTGGATATGTGACGGCATATAAGCCGGAGATGAAGATGAAAGATTTCTATAAATACAAAGCATATTATTGTGGACTCTGCCATGTGTTAAAGCAGCGTCATGGGATCAGAGGCCAGATTACACTCACATATGACATGACATTTCTCGTGACACTTCTTACTTCTCTGTATGAGCCGGAGACGGTACACGAGAAGAACCGGTGTATGGTACACCCGGTGAAAGAGCATGACATGCTTTTTAATGAAATTACAGAATATGCGGCAGACATGAATATTGTACTGATGTATTATCATTTTCTGGATGACTGGAAGGATGAGAAGAGCAGGACGGCACTTGCAGGGCTCCATACTTACAGAAAGCTGTACAAGAAGGTGGAGGAGAAGTATCCAAAGAAGTGCAGAGAGATCCGCAGATGTCTTGCAAAGCTTCAGAGTTATGAGAAGGCAGGCGAGGAGAATATAGATGCTGTCTCAGGGTGTTTTGGAAGGCTGATGGGAGAGCTTTTCTTGTTCCGGAGAGATGTCTGGTCAGAGAATCTCTGGAAGATGGGATTTTATCTGGGGAAATTTATCTACATTTTGGATGCCTATGATGATCTGGAGAAAGACCGCGCGCAGGGAAGCTACAATCCGCTTTTGAAGATGGCGGAAGAGGAAGGATATGATGACCGGTGCAGGCAGATGCTCACGATGATCCTTGCAGAGTGCAGCAGTTATTTTGAGATGCTGCCATGTGTGGAAAATATAGATATTCTGCGCAATATTTTATATGTAGGTGTCTGGAATAAGTTTGATGAAAAGTCTGCTGCGAAAGATACGGCAGAAAAGAGCAGATTAGAGGAAGAAATAAAGGAGAAGACAGAGGAGAATTATGATAGCAGATCCATATAACGTGCTGGGAGTGTCACCGAGCGCTTCCGATGATGAAGTAAAGAAAGCTTACAGAGAGCTGATCCGGAAGTATCATCCGGACTCTTATGTAAATAACCCACTCTCTGACCTGGCAGAAGAGAAATTTAAAGAAGTGCAGGAAGCATACGACCAGATTATGAAGCAGCGGGAAAATAATGGGTATTCCGGGGGATATGCAGGAAATTATTCCGGCGGTTATTCTGGCGGATATACGGGCGGACAGTCCTATAACTCCGGCAGTGAGGACGATGTGAAGATGCAGGCGGCATGTAATTATATCAATGCAAGGCATTACCGGGAGGCGCTTAATGTTCTGTCGGGAATGTCAAATCAGACTGCACGCTGGTACTATTGCAGTGCGATTGCCAACTACGGGGTGGGAAACAACCTTGTGGCGATGGA
This sequence comes from Faecalimonas sp., assembly GCA_026169575.1. The sequence continues at coordinate 2,841 of JAPFCT010000397.1, read as the reverse complement.
ACACGCACAGCGCGCGGCTTCCATGGAGCCGGGGAATCCGGAGTATACGAATCTGGTCAATCAGTTCCAGTGGAGGGGACAGCGCTACCAGAACACCGGGTATGGATATGGAAGACCGAGTTATGGGACTGGAAACATGTGCTGTGATCTCTGGTGTGCAGACCAGATGTGTGAATGTATGGGAGGCGATCTTTGCTCATGCATGTAAATGCGAGAAAAATAGCGCTGTCAGGAGTACTGGCAGCGTTTGCGGTAGTGCTGGTCGTGCTGGGAAGTGTATTTGAGACAAGTACGCTGTTTCTTCTGGCGGCAGCGGCATTCTGTGTCGGCGTTGCGGTCAGAGAGTGGGGGATCCCGTATGGAGCGGCGTTCCTTGCGGCATGCACATTGCTCGGAGTGATCGTTTCTCCGCAGAAACTGTATTGTGTGACATTTGCGGCGATGGGGATCTATATCCTGCTTGCGGAGACCGGATGGGAAGTACTTGGAAAAGCCGGGCGGATCCAGAAGAAAAAAATAGCTCTGTGGGTGTGGAAATATGTGGTGTTTAATCTCATGTTTCTTCCGGCGCTTTATTTTTTTCCGTCGCTTCTGATCGCAAAGAAGATGACAGATACGTTGTTTCTGGCCATAGCGGCGGCAGGGCAGGCAGGTCTCTTTATTTTTGACAGGGCATATGTCTATTTTCAGGCAGAAATATGGGGCAGACTTCGAGGCAAAGTGATGAAGAATTAGAGAAGCAAAAAAGTATGTTCCACTGGCACCTTTTTTACAGAAATTTCTGTGGAAAGTTTCCGGCACGGTTCTTTAAAAAAGCAGAAAGACGTGGTATAATAAAAATGTTACAGGAAAATCAGCAGGAAAAGGAAAAGATTATGTGGATAGATGAGGAAGCACTGGCGAGGAAAGACAGAAATCAAAAACGAAAGTTTGAGCTGTTAAAAAAGATCGCGCTCATGCTTGCCGGGATTGCACTTGTGACAGGCATAGCAGCAGGGGCGGCTGTCGGTATTTTCATTGGAAAGAAGACGGAGGCGAAGCAGGTAGACGCCAAGGTTGCAAAAGCGGTTAAGGAAAGTGAAGAAAAGGCGGCGAAAGAAAAGCCGAAAAAAGAGGAACAGAAGAGTACCAGCGGTGACGAGAAGAAAAAAGAGTGGAATCTGGCACTGGTCAATAACACACATCCGCTGGATGAAAATTATCAGCCGGAACTTGCAGAAGTGGAGAATGGCTATACATTTGACGCGAGAGCGGCGGAGGCATTAAAAGAGATGCTGGCAGCGGCGAGAGAGGCAGGGCTGGCTCCGCAGATCTGTTCTGCATACCGTACGATCGAGGATCAGAAGACGATTTACAATCAGACGATGCAGGACTGGATCAATCAGGGGATGACGTACCTTGAGGCGTTTGAGGAGACGGGAAAATCAGTTGCATATCCGGGAACGAGTGAACATGAGCTTGGTCTTGCAGCAGATATTGTATCCGCATCTTACGGGGCGCTGGATGAAGGGCAGGCGGAGACAGAGGAGGCAAAATGGCTGGAAGAGAACTGCTATAAGTATGGCTTCATTCTGAGATATCCGCCGGATAAGATTTCAGAGACCGGAATCATCTATGAGTCATGGCACTACCGGTATGTTGGCAAAGAGGATGCCAGGAAGATCATGGAGAGCGGAGTGACACTGGAAGAATATCTGGGAGAGGCTTATTAAAACAGACGTATAGACGGTATAAGCAGGCAGTATAAGGGGAAACTACACTTATACTGCTGCTTTTTTTGAAAAAAGGTCACAAAGAATTTACGTTCTGTTCTCTTTACCTTTTTTCTGTTGTCTGATAAAATAGAACGCAGAGAATTGGTGATAAATTTCGTACCCTTAAATTTTGAGAGAAGAAACGAGAGTGAACAAAGTGAAGATAGAGGTAATCGATACGCAAAAAGAAGACCGGACGGAGAACCTTCAGAAAAAGCTCAGCGGTAAGACGATGCTGGAGAGGAGATATGAGCAGGAATTGATGAAGGTAAAAGCGGCGGCCGACGCGGAACTGGAAGACCGTGACAAAGGAGAAGTAAACCCATATACGGGGAGAGAGTATGATACAAATACAGTCCGGGTACATGCAGATAAGATTGGTTATGTGCAGGTATATGACCGGAGTATCCACGGATGGGAGACGATGACAGAGTGGGCATTTCTCGGGAAGGAAGAGCAGAAGAAAGTGACACTTGGGGATGCCTATGAACCGCCGATCTTTGTATGATCTGGTGGAAACCGGGCGGAAGAAGGAGAAGATATGGAAAATTACAAAGCATTTTTAAAAAATGAAGTAGAAGAATTCAGAAAAACAGGCCACAAATTTTTAGACAAGGAGATCAGCAAGGCAGAATTTAAAGGAATCTCCGGAGGGATGGGTGTGTACGCACAGCAGGATCAGAGATCATTTATGATCCGTCTGCGGACACCGTCAGGACTGGTTTCCAAAGCGCATTTGAAGCTGATCCTTTCTTATGTGCAGAAATATGGTCTGGAAAAAGTACATTTAACGACAAGGCAGGCAGTGCAGCTTCATGATCTGGAAATCGACAGTGTCTGTGATATTATGAAAGATGCAATCGATCATGATCTGTTTACAAGAGGAGGCGGTGGAAATTTCCCGCGAAATGTCTCCTTATCCCCACTTGCAGGAGTGGACAAAGCGGAAGCGTTTGATGTGACTCCATATGCGCTTCAGGTGGGCAATTATTTCCTCGGAAATGCGCCGTCTTATAAACTGCCGAGAAAGCTGAAAGTGGCATTTTCATGCAGTGAGGAAGATACGGCGGCAGCTTCTGTCAATGAT
>JAPFCT010000116.1 GCA_026169575.1 Faecalimonas sp. | reverse complement strand
CTATGGATTGCCGTAGCTTTCAAAGCTTCCTTAAAAACCTTTTTATCATATTTTTGAGTAGTCGCAAGAATATATACATCATAAAAATCTCTCGGACGAGTTGTAAATACTCCCCGACTCAGAATCGTTTCCACTTTTTCTGCCATTACAGTCTCAATGTTATATCCCCATAAAACAATTTTGACATTCTCATCAAAAATACCTCCAAACTCATATTTTACGGCTTCCGGAGTAATAATATCTCCTATAGAAATATCTATAGAAAGCGGGGTAACAATTGTATCATAAATCGCATCCATTCTTACGCAATATCCGCCATATATATCATCCTTACGGATAGGAACGATGGATTTAATCACAAAAGAAACATCATCATTCAGATCTATCTTACAAATTAAACTAAGTGATAGGAAAATCTGCTCTTCTGTCAAGGGCAAATTTCGTAAAGTTGTATCTAAATCCATTGTAGATCTAGTATCAAGACCAACAATAGCCGCAATCAGCATGCCTCCCTTCACAACAAATTTTTCACTATATTCTGACATAGATAATCTTTCCAAAAAACGTTCAAACATATAGTTTTGAAGGACAACTTGGGCAGCAATGTTATTATTCTTCGCATAATTTTTAATTCTTCCTTTTAAACTCATTGCCTTGGAACTCATAACAAAACCTCCATGTATCTTTTTAACATCTTACCTACCCCAAACTTTGCCGAATAAGCAGCCAGTAAATTCAAGTTTTTTTGAGACGATACAGCATAATTTTTTATTGCACTGATAACAGTTTCTTCATCAAGTCTGCTGCGAGAACGTAGCAAATCACAGATAGTCCGCTCCATATTGTAACATCGGACTTCATTCCCCAAAGTATTTTTCTTCTTAATAACTCCAAGTTGATGTAGTTCCTGCTTTATATAGTAACACTGGCATTCACCGATCAGAGAATTTGGAAGTGATGTATTACTCGGAATTGTCACAGAATGTGTAAACGGTATCCTTTCAGATAAACCATTTAAAAACAATGCTGTGTCATGGGAAAAAATAATTCTTTCCGAACGCATCATCAATGTATACATATCATCCTCCACGGAGTCAGAAAGAATATACACTCCTTGCCTGCTGCGCTCAAGCACTCCTTCTTTTACATACTTTGTCAGAATGGAACGAGAAAAGCCCAATTCACTAACTTGTGCTGTAGTTATCATGTTATTATTACTTTTTATTTTTTCTAATATAGTAGGATTTATCTGCATAACAATCACCTAAATTCAACAATTACATAGAAATAATATATTATTTCTATTCAAATGTCAACCAAAATAGATTCTGATATACAAAAAGCCGCAGCTTTACGATTCCTAAACCGTTAAAGCAGCAGCTTCTTTTTCATCCCTTATAATTTTTTACACATATAATGAATATCCACCAAATAGTAAAATCTTCTTCCTACTGTACTAATTTGTATAGTTGTCAAAGTATCCCTGCACTAATACAACCGGTGTTCCTTTGTCTCCGGAACCACTTGTAAGGTCACAGAGAGAACCGATCAGGTCTGTAAGCTGTCTCGGTGTTGTTCCCTGAGAAGCCATATCTCCTACCAGGTTGTCGCTCTTTTCTTTGATCCTCTTGGAAATTGCTTCTTTTAAAGCTTCTCCGCTTAAATCTTTGAAATCGTTGTCTGCAAGGTATTTTAATTTTACTTCGTTCGGAGTTCCACGAAGTCCGTCTGTGAATGCCGGTGATACGACCGGATCGGCTAATTCCCAGATTTTTCCCTGAGGATCTTTAAATGCACCGTCTCCGTATACCATGACTTCCACATGTTTTCCAGTCTTGTCTAAGATCTGTTTCTGGATCTCATCTACAAGGTCGCGGCATTCTCTTGGGAATAACTTGATCATGCCTTCTGTAGACTTGTTAGATCCTAAGAGACCATATCTCTCATTGCATCCGCTTCCGTCCACCGGCGCTGTCAGGATGTCATCCATTCCGCACACGCGCTCTGCACCTGCCGCTTTGAGGATCCGTTTTGTTCTTGCTCTTGTGTGGATATCACAAGTCATTACATTCTTTGTATAATCTAAGATTGTTCTCGGATTGTTTGCAAAGATAATCTCTACTTCTGCACCTGCTTCTCTGATCAGCTGTCCGTAGTATTCTACATAATCTACCCCTGTAAATTCATGCTTATTCTCTCCGAACAGTTCTCTGTATTTCTCCAAAGTAAGTACATCGCTGTATGGATTGATTCCTGCTTCATCCAGCTTGTCTAAAGATACAAGCTGATTTCCAACTTCATCGCTTGGATAGCTCAGCATAAGAACTACTTTCTTTGCGCCCATCGCAATTCCCTTTAAGCAGATCGCAAAACGGTTTCTTGATAAAATCGGGAAAATAACACCGATTGTCTCGCCGCCTAATTTTGCTCTCACATCGCTTGCGATTGCCTCAACAGAAGCGTAGTTTCCCTGTGATCTTGCAACAATCGACTCTGTCAGGGAGATAACATCTCTGTCTCTTAACTCAAACCCTTCACTTGCTGCTGCATCTAATACGCTTTCTACTACAATATTTGCGAGGTTGTCGCCTTCTCTGATGATCGGGCAGCGGATTCCTCTTGATATGGTACCTACTTTACGTTCCATCTTTTGCACTCTCCAAATCTATTTCTTTAATTTCGTTGCTGACTGCACAGAATGTCAGGTCGAACGATCCGCCATCTCTGCGTATTGCAACAGTATTATAATATAAAACAAAGCGAATGTAAAAGATTTTCTTCTATATTCAGATGTTTTTTTATTTTTTCTTTATTTTTGTTCCGAAACTTAACAGAAATCGCAGAAACAACGGATTTTTTCGCGCCTAATAATCAGATTTTTTCCCGGAGAACCTGATAAATATATGACACCGGAAGTCCGACTACATTATAATAATCGCCTTCGATCTTTGAAATATGTGCCGCAAATCTTCCCTGGATTCCATAAGCGCCGGCTTTATCCATCGGCTCTCCGGTCGCGATATATTCCCGGATCTCTTCCTCTGTCATCGGATCTACATATACTTTTGTCCCAACGGCATGCGATATCACTTCTTCTTTTCCTTCCTCATCATAACTGATCACAGCAACTCCGGTATAGACATCATGTGCATCCCCCTGAAGCGCTTCCAGCATGCGTGCTGCATCTTCTTTATCTTTCGGCTTTCCTAAAATTTTCCCCTGATGCGTTACAACCGTATCTGCACCAATAATCAGACGATCGCTGTCTTCTCCTCTGTCCGATACGATCTTTTCCGCCACATCTTTCGCTTTTAAAAGCGCCAGTTCCTTCACGATTTCCTGAGGTTCGGTACTTTGATACACTTCTTCCTTTTCACTTGTCACAATCTCAAATGTATATCCGATCTGTTCCAGCAATTCTCTGCGCCTCGGCGAACCGGAGGCTAAAATAATCTTTTTCATCTAATCAGCTCCTCATAACTGTAAATAAATCTGTCTGCCTGTTTCTGAATCTCTTCCCATTCATATTCTGAATGCACATCATACACACCAACCGTATAAAATCCTCCGGCATTTGCCCCCTGAACTGCCTTTAAAATATCTTCAAACACTGCACAATCTTCCGGCAAAAGCCCCATCTTTTCTGCCTGCCGCTCATAGATATCCGGAAATTCCTTCCCCCGCGGCACTTCCCGCACGGTTGTATATGACTCAAACAAATCCAAAATTCCATTTCGCTCCAGCGCCGGCAGAAACATCGACGTCTCGCACGAAGTCGCAATTCCAATCTTTACCCCCTGCTCTTTTAAATACCGGAGATACTCCCCCGCAAACGGCTTTAATGCCACCTCATTAGCATAGGCATCTCCTGCCATCTGATACCATTCCTCAATGATCTCCTCGGGTGTGTCCGAAAACCCAAACCGCTTGATCGTATAAGCCGCTGCCCCTTCAAATCCAAGCGGCGCAATCTGTTTGAAATAATCTTCCGGAACCTCAAGTCCTCTTCTGCCGAGAAATTTGACATCAATCTCTTTCCAGACATTCATCGAATCCAGGATTGTTCCGTCCAGGTCAAAAATAATTCCTTTCTTTTTCATCCTCCGTGCCCTTTCTCTCGAGCCGTACCGCCTCGTTGATTTCCTGCATTCTATTTGTTCTATGTGAAAAATGTAGGATACAAGCATTTTAATTATATCAGATGCAGACAGCATTATCTACTTTTTCATACAGTATCAGACGCATTTATTATTTTAGGATGCCGTCAGAGACTTAAACCCTCCTCCCAGCACTTCTTTTACCTGAACAACCATCACAACAGACTCCGAATCTTCTGTCCGGATGAGATCTTTGATCTTAGGAACCTCTCCCGGACGTACCGCCATCAAAAGGACACTTCGTCCTGTCTGCGCATACATCCCCATCCCTTCTATTTTTGTGACTGCCCGGCGCATGTGCTCCATCAGCACATTAGAAATTATCACAGGATCCTTATTGGTAATGATCATACATAATTCCGCCCTGTCAAATCCGGTCAGTACTTTATCTGCAAAAATCGAACAAATATATAACGTCAAGATTGCATACAGACCAACCTCTATTTCCCGGAACGCAGCCATAGAAAGCAGCACAACTGTCCCGTCCAGCACCATTGACATCTTTCCGACACTCATATTTCGGAACCGCGTAAGCAGCAATCTGTTCAGAAGATCAGTTCCTCCTGTTGAGCTGTTGCTGCGTACAAGACAAGCCATTCCACATCCGTACAGCACTCCTCCATACACACTGGCTGCCAGAGGGTTTTTCGTCAGCACCGGAAGTCCGCTCACACATTCTAACACAAGGCTGTAAAATGCTGTGCAGATAAGTGTATTTCTTGTAAACTTCCACCCCTTTACTTTCAGACTGATTACAAGAAGCGGCACATTCATAAGAAAAATAATCATACTGATCGAAATAGGAAAAAACGAACTTAATACCGTCGCGATTCCCGCAAATCCTCCCGCCGCAATCCGGTTTCCCGCCAGGAACAACTGTATAGCAAATGCATAGCAGAAATTGCCCGAAAGGAAAAATAAAAGTTGTTTGATCTTCTCACTGTCCTTCCAGTTGTGTCCTGCCTTCTCCTTAGCATACCGCTTTTGTGCACCAGAACTTTTTCTCACATCCTGCATCTTTTATTGTCCCTTTTCTAAAATTTTTCTTAAAAATCTGCTGCTGTTTTCGATACAATAAACTGCCTCTTCCATCATTCGTCCGTAGTGCAGATATGCATGAAGACATCCAGGTATTATCTCCAATTCAGTATAGATTCCCTGATTTTTCAGAATCTGATAGAGCGCTGTCGAATCGTCCAAAAGCGGATCAAGGTCTCCGCAGCATAGATAAACCGGAGGAATTCCGTATGTCAAGTCATTGTTCAGAGAAGCAAAATACGGGCTTTTGCTGTCCTCTTGTACATTTTCAAAATAGCAGGACATATAATATTCCAGATCACATTTTCGCATACCGTCCAGGCTTGTCCCATGCAGTCTCTGGCTTACGGAGTCCTCCAGTCCATAACTTCCATAATACAAAAGCATTGCGCTGATATAGCTGTTGTCTTTTTCAATATCTCTCAAATACAAATTCGTGTTCATAGCAAGATTGGCTCCTCCGGAGTCCCCGCTGAGAGCAATCGTCTCCGTAAAGAGTCCGAATTCGCTCCCTCTCTCGTGGAAATATTTTACAACTTCAGCACATTCATACAGCTGTATCGGAAACTTCACTTCTGGTGCCAAGTGATAATCCACCCCGATCACCACACATCCGCTCGCTTCCATCAGGCTTCTCATAATACGGTCATGCGTGTTATTGCTGCCGACCGTAAAGCCTCCTCCATGAATAAATACCAGCGCATGATGCTTCTCTTCCGCATCCGGATAATAGAGACGCACCCGTATTTTCCCACACGACCCCGGCACCTCATGTTCCCTGATCTTGTATGGTATCGGTCCGCCTTCATTCCAAAACAGCCTTTCCTTCTCATACTTCTCCCGGAGTTCTTCCCAGCTTCCTCCTGTTTCAAAAGCATCGCCGGACTGGTTCTCCTGAAATTCCACCACTTTCCTCATACCGTCACTCATCCGCGTATATGGTTCCACTTTATTCTTTTCAGCATTTCCTGCCTGCATCAACTCTGTCTTTTCCATACTTCTCCTCCAGCATTTTGTTCCTTACGTGTTACTCTCCAACAGCTTTCTTTGTAAGTCCCCAGAGAAGTTTCCATCTGCTCGGTCTGCCCATTTTGAATCCGCTATCTCCAAAGCACATTACCTTTTTTTGATGTTTTGTGACAGGATACCATTTCGGAAGTCCCTGCGCATCCGGCGATCCTGTTTTAATGAATGACGCAAGATACTTTACCATCGCCTCACTCAGGATCTCATCCCTCTCTTCAAACGGACGCCAGCAGCGTTTCCATGTGCCAAAAGTATACCAAAGATCACTGGAATGCCATGCTCCTTTGTCATCCCCCGGAAGCTGTCTGTTAAAAAAGTATACATAAGATGGGCATTTCCCTTGTTTTTCCTGGAGCAGCGCCCAGTCGACTGCCATTTCGTGGACAATCGGCGGCACAATGTCTTCACTCGTTGATCCTAAAAGATATGGGATATTTCTATGCTCACCCTTTTCTGCCACTTCAAGCGATGAACATTCCAAAAGCACTCCATCCACAACCGGTGCCAACGCATTTGCCGCCTTTTTATGATTCTTTTTGAACCTTGAAAATGTCTCAAATAATTTCTCCGGTGAAAGCTGTTCCAGCTCCTCAAAGCTTTTTGCCTCGCTCTCCCTCAAAAACGCTTTTCCTGCCTCAAAGCATTCCTCAGGACTCTGAGAAGTATTCAGCATTTTTGAGACACCGCCGCCTGACAGCATCACCGCGCCGGCCATCAGCTCTTTCGTAAGCGGTGAGCAGCACAACAACTGAACACTCATTGCTCCTGCTGACTGTCCCATCAGAGTGATTCGTGAAGCATCTCCGCCAAAAGCAGAAATATTGTTATAAATCCACCGAAGGGCGGTCAGCTGATCGAACAGCCCATAGTTTCCTGTCCGCCCGTCTCTCTCCTTTAATTCCGGCAGGCAGAAAAATCCAAGTGGTCCCAGACGATAGTTGATCGTGACTGTGATCACTCCCTCCTTACAGTATGCTTCTCCTGAAAAATGTTTTTCATGTCCACATCCTCCGGTGAATCCGCCTCCGTGAATATAGAACAAAACCGGAGCTTTTTTCGCCCCTTCAGGTACCCATATATTTAGGAACAGACAGTCTTCTGAGTACTGATAAGTTTCGCCTTCCCGAAATTCTCTGGCATAAAACGCTTTCTCCGGAACCGCCCACTCATCTTGAAAGCATCTCGGCTGATAACTGCAGTTTCCGAAGTGCTCCGCCCGATACACGCCGTCCCAGTGTGTCACAATCTCCGGGTAATGCCATCTCTGTGCAGTTGCATATCGAATTCCTTTATAAACCGTTCCACCTTCACACGCAGTTCCCTGAATCTTCCCGCATGGCGTATCTATAATAAACTCTTCCATAACATTCTTCCTTCTTTATATATGTAGTATTTTTCTTGCATTTTCGACAAAAATCTGTTCGCATATTTCTCGAGAGAGCATGCCTTTTTCACACTGTTCCTCGATCCAGTTGCCAAGCGGAAATGTCATATCCGTATTTGTCATATCTGTTCCAAAGAGCAGCCTGTCATGATATTTCTTTAAAAAGTCTATTCCGAAAGAAGGATCTCTCATCAGAGCACAGCCACCGCTGTTTGCCGAGAGATCACAATACAGATTCGGATATTCATCGAGGAGCTTTGGCAGGATGCCTCCCGGAATAACCGGGCCGCTTCCCCACTGGTTCCGCGCATCCGCTTCCTCGGAAGCATCCTTACTGATTTCATGCCAAAACGGCTGACTGTGCCCGATTACAACAAGATCCGGATATTTCTCCAGTGTCTGCCTTAGGAGCAAAAGCCCCGGCAATTCTACCACGCCATATCCTTCTCTCTCATCCGGGCTTAGATGCATCAAAATCGGAAGCTTTGTCTCCTGCGCAGCCGCAAACAGCACCTGCATAAATGCAGAATCCATCCGCTGACCAAGTATAACCTCCCCGACTCCCACAGCACCCGCCTCTTTGTATTTTTGAAGCCTTTCTCTGAGCGTTTCCGGTTTCACTGCATCGACATTACACATCCATGCGTAATGTTCTGGAAACTTCTCTGCAATTTTTTCACACTCCTCGTTTGTCCCCAGCGGAATCATACTACCCTCGCCGGTACTCATCAGTACACCCTTTTTTATCCCCAGTTCCTTCAGATGGGGAAGCATGTTTTCTGCACTGCTCACATGCATCCCCTCAAACGGCGGATATTGTTCCAATGTCAAGTGCAAATGAATATCATATTTTTCCATAATCTACTCTTCTTTCATTTCTGCCCGGCGCTTTGCAAGTTCCTTGTACATTTTCTTTGTCTTTGCATCATCCAGATTATAGATGAATCCGACTCCGATAATCTGAAGCGCACAGGTAATTACCGGGATCACACATACAAGTATCCGGATATTATTTACTGTATCCGCAGTCTGCACTACATTCAACCCTGACTGGAATCCAATTGCATCCAGACCAAACGCAGCCAACGCACTTGCCAGTGTAGATCCGATTTTTCTGCTGAATGTATAAATACTGTACATACTTCCGTCGTTTCTCTCTCCCGTCTTCCATTCTGTGTAATCAAGACAATCTGTAACCATTGCCCAGATCAACATAGCAAATCCTGAAGTGCCAAACATTCCAAGTACAGATAAGATTCCGTAGACATACACATTTGAGATCGGAACTGCAAGAAGTAATCCAAATACACCAAGCCCAAACACCGAAAATCCGACCACTACCTTACGCTTACCAAATTTCTCGGCAAGACGCGGTACAACCGGCAGCAGAATCAGCATCAGCGGCAAACTTGCCACATTTACAAGCGCCATCACATCCGTATTATGGTAATATTCCTTGTAGATGTACGTTCCAAGCTGGCTGGCTCCTGTAATGTACAGCATGCTTCCAAGTGTTGCAAACATCACGCCAAGCAAAGGACGGTTATGCAATACATTTTTTAAAACTTTTCCATAATTGAATTTTTCTTTTTTCATTTTCGGCTGCCGGATACGTTCAATTGTCAGCTGATTCAGCAATGTGTAACTGATCAGACAACATACTCCGAAAATGACCGCCAGAATTGTAAAGCGTCCCGGAACCATTACGTTTCCGTCTGCAAAACAGAATACCGGCGGAACTGCCGCAACAACAACTCCGATGACACCTCCTCCTATGGAACGTGCACGGCTGAGTTTTGTACGATCTACCGGATCATCGCTGATCACACTTGCCATCGCACCGAACGGCATACTTGTACCTGTGTAACTCATTCCAAAAAGGACATATACAAACGCAACCCATGCATGCAGAGCAAAGCTGCTCAAATTCCATGCGCTTGCATCCGTAAAACATAAAACTCCCGAAAGTGCCAGCGGAATCATGAATATTTTGATATACGGCTTAAATTTATCACCGCTTTTTCCAATTTGCCACCGGTCCGGAAATGATCCGATAATTGGATCATTGATCGCGTCCCACAATCTCGCTGCAATGAACAGTGTTCCCATCCATTTTGCATCAATTCCCAGTGCATATGTGCAGAACACCAGAAAGTAAGCGTCTACAAACAGATTGACAAAGCTTCCCGCCATGTCTCCAAATACGTATCCTACCTCATCGCGGATACTAAACTTACGTACCTCTTTCATAACTCTTCCTCCTCTTATACCTTGTACTTTTTGGTATTTCTTTTGCTTTCGAGAAAATTCTAGCATAAACCGATCTCTAAAAAAATTGCATTTCACAACAATAAGATTGCACTTAAAGACATAATTAAATATAATGTACAAAAAATAAGTCTATTATGAGATAATACTGTTCAAATTAGTGAACCGTGGAAAGGACCTAGTAAAAATGGGAAACAAACATTTAGAATTTTTAGAGATTCAAACAACTTCTAATAAGAAATTCAGACAACATCCGTCCCCCGCTTATCAGATGATTTTTATCCGGCAGGGAGTTTTCTGCTGTCAGACCGAAAGTCTTACCTACGACACAATCGAGACAGGCGACATCCTGCTTTTTCCTCCGGAAATCTCTTATACGCTGACTCCTCTGAATCACACAAGCGGAATTATAAATATTATAAAAATCGAACCTTCTTTCTGGAATACGGCAGCCGCTACATGGCCGCAGCTGGGTTACTGCTTTGAACAGGCTTCCCTCGCACAAAATTGTCTGCTGCGCACCAGCTATGTTACCTGGTCCGGGCTCTTCTCTGTTCTGGATATGGCGCTTTCTGAGCAGTATGCTCAGGATTTCGGATGGCAGACAAATCTGGATTTCATACTGCTGCTTCTGGTCATGCACCTCGGCCGTACCTACCATTACCAGAATATTACCGATGCCCGGACAGAAAAGCGGATACTGGACGAACAGATTGTAGCCTATATTGATACGCATATCAATGTCCCCCTCACCCTCCAGTCTGTTGCAGACCAGTTCCATGTATGCCGTGAGACAATTTCCCGGTTGTTCCGGAAAAAATATGACTGCACCTTTTATCAATATATACACAGCCAGCGGCTAGTCGCCGCCAAAAATTCCATTCTTGCCGGAATTCCCCTGAAATCCATCTGGGAATCAACCGGATTTTCTGACTATTCTTCTTTTTACCGCGCTTTCAAAAGGGAATATGGCTGTTCTCCAAGTGAATATAGAAAAAAGCGCCTGGAACACGTTTAATTCTTCGATTTTCACGCCACTTTTCTGAGAATATGATATAATGGTCGAAGATACTATATTGGGGAATGGAGAGATCTGAATTATGAATACGAAAACAAAGTCTACTTTAATGACCGAGGGGCCCATTTGGAAGCGAATGATCCTATTTGCAATTCCGCTGTTTCTTGGGAACCTTTTTCAGCAGCTTTATAACACTGCCGACTCTCTGATTGTCGGTAACTTTCTCGGAAGCGATGCCCTCGCCGCTGTCAGTTCTTCCGGAAGTCTTATTTTCTTGATGGTCGGTTTCTTCAACGGAATCTCGCTGGGAGCCGGTGTGGTCATTGCCAGATACTTTGGCGCACAGGAGAAAGAGAAAGTGCAGGACGCAATCCACACAACAGTCGCTTTTGGAATCGTGGCGGGAATTCTTCTGACCGTCATCGGGCTGATCATGACACCCACTTTTCTTCGGTGGATGGGAACCCCCGCAGATGTTCTGAAGAATTCGGTGCTGTATTTCCGAATCTATTTTCTCGGGTCAATCGCGTTTGTGCTCTATAATATTTTTGTAGGAATCCTTCAGTCTGTGGGTGACAGCAGACATCCTTTGATCTACCTGATCATTTCCTCCATGACAAACGTGGTGCTGGATCTGCTTTTTATCGGTGTCTTCGGCTTTGGCGTCGGCTCCGCAGCTGTTGCTACAATCCTTTCACAATTTTTAAGTGCAATCCTCTGCCTGATCCATCTGATCCGCTGCAAAGAAGATTATCGGATTCACCTAAAGAAAATCCGCTTCGACTTTCCGATGTTAAAGCAGATTATTTCCAATGGACTTCCTTCCGGCTTCCAGAACTCGATCATTTCCTTTGCAAATGTGATCGTGCAGTCCAACATCAACTCCTTCGGAAAAATGGCGGTGGCAGGCTGTGGCGCATACTCAAAAATCGAAGGGTTCGGTTTCCTTCCAATCACATGTTTTGCCCTGTCCCTGACTACGTTTATCAGTCAGAACCTCGGTGCAAGACAATACGAACGTGCAAAAAAAGGGGCAAAATTCGGTGTGCTCTGTTCCATCACCATGGCAGAGATTGTCGGAATCATTATCTTCTTTGCCGCTCCACACCTTGTTGCCGCATTTAACAGTGATCCACAGGTGGTCGCTTTCGGAACCGCGCAGGCGCGGACAATCACTTTGTTCTACTTCCTGCTCGCATTTTCGCACTGTATCGCCGGAATCCTCCGCGGCGCCGGAAAATCTACGATACCGATGTTCGTCATGCTGATCTGCTGGTGTATCATCCGTGTATCTTATATCACGATCGCTGTCCGGATCGTTCCAGATATCAAAGTCATCTTCTGGGCATACCCGATCACCTGGACACTGAGTTCGATTCTGTTTATCATTTACTATTTCAAGGCAGACTGGATCCACGGATTTGACAGACGAAACTAAGCAACAAGTCAGACAAACAAAATTACATATTGGACACCTTAGACAGAAACATAGAAGCGCAAGATTTTTCGTACCTGCTCCACAATGTTTCTGTCTTCTTTTTTCATCACATTTTTATTCCTTTGCTTTCTCTTCGAAAGGGAATTGCTCTCTAGTTGTTGTACGTAAATCATACTACACAAATGCAATATATACCTGATTTGTGTCATATATATTTTAATTATGCAATATATACTTGATATCTTTTTGTATACCTCATATACTGAAGGCAAGAAGACAGAAATCAAGTCAGCAGCATGCGCTGCATCTACTGGCTGGAAGGGAGATTCTTAACCATATATGAAAAATATGAAACTGAAGATTGCTCGCATGGAAAAAGGGCTTTCGCAAGTCCAGCTTGCAGAGATGACTGATGTCACAAGGCAGACGATCGGCATGATCGAGGCAGGAGATTTTAACCCTTCGCTGAAATTATGTATCCGGATCTGCAAGGCTCTGGACAAAACATTAGACGATTTATTTTGGGAGGTTGAGTAACTATGAAGAAAATTGTTGACGAACGTCAGGAACTGGAACTGATGAAAGTAGAGCGAACAGGATTCTGGATCATGTGGACCGTACTGATCATATCGCTTCTCGTACAGTCCCTTTTCCTCGGAGCAAGTCCGAAGGAAACTGCCGGAGAAAATATTGCATTTCTGAGCGGATGTCTGATCATCGTGATCGGCTGTGCGAAAAAAGGGCTTTGGGGATATGACTCTACACCATGTGTAAAAACTTATCTGAGCGCCAGCCTGATCGGAACATTGATCTTTACCTTTTTATTCGGAGCAGGTCTCGCATTCAACGGCTACGAACATGTACTGTTCATCTGTTCTCTGTTTGCCATTGGCATCTTCCTTCTGATGTTCAGCGTTCTGTTTCTAATGGGAACCTATACAAAACATCGCCAGAAGAAACTTGCCGGCCAGTTTGATGAAGATGATACAGATTTGCTTGACTGATTGAAATTGCAGAACACTGCTGGCAAAGTGCAGCCAGCCACTCTTACACCTGTAACAACGCGTCACATAGACAAAAGTTTTCAGAAACAAGGAGGAGCCTCTATGGAATTTGAGCAAGATTATATTATGAGAATGATCAAAAGTATCGTCAGCTTCCTGATTAAGCTGATTACCGGAAAGTCTGACACGATTTATGAACTTCCTTCTGACGGGCTTTACACCCCATGCGATGATATTTTCGCGCGGATCCTCGCCCTCGCAGACGGCGGAAAGATCAACGAAGCTGAGAATCTGTTATACGCAAATATCGAATCTGACAACAAAGACTACCTGCTGATGGGGCTGACATTCTATTCCCATATCAACGAGTACACGGATGGATTTTTGACACAGCACAATTATAGCCGGGAAGAGATTCAGGAAGGTATTTTGGCTTTTGCAAAAGAATTTACGATTGATGAAGTGAAGGATCTGTCGCTTTATCAGACAATTGAAGAAATGTTCTAGAATAAAAAACACGAAAGCGGGAATGAATGATAGCAAGTTTGTTTGCATCCATTCGTCACTTTCGTGTTTTCTATCTCTATATCATTTTATTTTCTTGACACTGCCCGTAACGAAAACAAGGGATTTTACAACACATTTGATAAAACATCCCTCTCCCTGCAGGTGTGGTCATCTCAAATTCCGTCCCTTCTATATGAAATCCTGCATTTTGATAACATTTAATTGCTCTTTGATTCCAACTTCTGACATGCAGGCAAAGCATCCTACCCGGATACCATTTTTCAGCATCTTCACAAACCAACTTTAATATCCTTGTCCCATAATTCTTTCCGCAAAACTCCGGGCGCACACCAAGTCCTATCGAGATCTTCTGAGTCCCGGGACATCGATGGACAAATCCGACCAATTCTCCATCTTCCCATGCCCCGCAATATTCCTCTTCCTTCTCAGGATTGAGAAACCCACGCTTCTCTTTTCTCATCTCTTCATAATCAGGAAGATTATACATCGCATATTTTCCATCATATTTCCAGCCGCAGATCTCTTTCTTATCTTTTTCGCTCAAATGTCGTAATTCTATCTCCATCTTCACTCTCCCCAGACATCCTTTACCTCTTTTTTCCCAAGTCGGACCTCTTCCATCCGACCCGAAATCTCTTCATCGAGGTAATCAAATAGATAGTTTTTCCCTTTCTGCGGACGATTCAGGTACTCCTCCCTTATCTGGCGCTGCACTTCTTCCACCTCTTTCCGCAGCTCCCGGGCTGACAGCAGCTTCCCGCCTTGTCCCAGTGTTACAACCTGCTCAACATTATCCGAGGTGGCAACGGTCACATGGTATTTTCTTCCGATTTCATGGACAACTTTTTCAATATACTGATCTGCGGTCTCCGCTTCTTTCGTATACACCACATGAATGTTATGGTATTTCTGAACTCCTAATTCCTGCCCTTGTACCTTGTACGCATCAAACACAAGAATCAGATTGCATTTCTTAAATCCCTGATAGTTGCACAGTACATCCATCAGTTTATTCCTCGCCCCTTCGATATTGACTTTAGCGAGTTCTTTCAGATCCTCCCATGCAAAAATCACATTGTAGCCATCCACAAGCAGATATTCTTCCAGCTGCTCTTTCCGGATTCGTTTTTTCCGCTCCTCCGGACTCTCTACTCTCCGCTCGGCAACCGGGCGTCTCCGCTCAATTTTTCCATAGGTGCGAAGAAAAATCTCCTCCAGCTCTTTCTCCTCTTCGGCGCTTCCTGCAAAGCGATTTCCGGGTCTTACTCCCTGCTGATCTCTCTGCTCTTTTTTCTCCGCATCTGCCGATTGTTCTTCCTCTGACTCAGGTTTCCATGCATACTCCAAATGCATATATTCCGGTACCTGCTCCCAGCTGACATTAAATCCGGCGCCATGTGCACAGAAAACCGATCCGGTCGGATTGTCCAGATCCCGCTCGGAATCATAACCGATCTGCTCTGTCACTTCCTCCGCATTGTGACAAGGTTCATATCCCTTCAAAGTACAGAACAGCCTTCCTCTTCCTTTCGTGTAGCTTGTCACTTCCAGCTGATAATCCCGCATCTCAGACACCGGAGCGCTCCCGGTGATCACCGAAAAATCGCCCTCTGTATCCGGCGGCTGAAACTCTCCTGACATTCTCTGGATATCGGTCAGCGCCCTTCCGACAAATTCTGACGGGATCTCCATCCGAAATTCATAGTACGGTTCCAAAAGCACGCTCTCCGTCGATTTTAACCCCTGACGGATGGCACGGTAAGTCGCCTGCCGGAAATCTCCTCCTTCTGTATGTTTCAGATGCGCCCGCCCTGCAACGAGCGTGATCTTCATATCCGTGATCGCAGATCCGGTCAGCACGCCTCTGTGCTCTTTCTCCGCCAGATGCGTCAGAATCAGCCGCTGCCAGTTCCGGTCAAGCACATCCTCACTGCAGTCTGCCGCAAATACCAGTCCGCTTCCAGGCTCTCCCGGCTCCAAAAGCAGATGCACTTCCGCATAGTGCCGCAGCGGTTCAAAATGTCCGACACCTTCCACCGGGCGTTTGATCGTCTCCTTATATACGATATTGCCTGCCCCGAAGGAAACCTCCGTCTGAAACCGCTCCCGGATCATACTCTGAAGGATCTCCGTCTGTACTTCCCCCATCAGCTGCGCGTGGATCTCCCCAAGTTCCTCGTTCCACACGATATGCAGTTCCGGGTCTTCTTCCTCAAGCTGGCGAAGCTTCAGCAGCATTCCGTGCGTATCACATCCTTCCGGAAGGATCAGCTGATAATTTAAAACCGGAGTCAGCACCGGTCCCTCCGACGGCGGCTCTGCCCCAAGTCCCTCTCCCGGATACGTTTTCGTAAGTCCGGTCACCGCACACACGCGGCCCGCACTTACTTCCTGGACCGCATCGTATTTCTCACCGGAGTAAATCCGGATCTGGCTGACTTTCTCTTCCACATCCTGATATCGGATCAGATCCCGGACTTTTAATACGCCCCCGGTCACTTTCAGATAGGTCAGACGGCTCCCCTGGGAATCCCGCGCTATTTTATAAACTTTTGCGCCAAATATATCCGGGCAGGACCGCTCTTCGGTATAGTATTCCAGTCCGGCAAGCAATTCCTCCAC
Source organism: Faecalimonas sp. (assembly GCA_026169575.1). Next base: position 10,991 of record JAPFCT010000116.1, on the reverse strand, counting down.
CCCAATATTTTTTAGCGCAGACCCGAAATAACATGGAAATACTTTCCGCTCCCGGATCAGTCTGGAAATCTCACTGCAATCGATCGCACCACTTTCCAGATAAGTTTCCAGCACCTTCTCCTCTGTCATCGCCACATTTTCCAGAAATTCCTCCGAATCTTCCTCCCCAAACCGGATACAGTTTCCGGAAAGCTTCACGCGCAGTTCCTTCATCAGCTTCTCTGCATCTGTACCATTCTGATCCATTTTATTGATGAACAAAAAGACCGGGATCCGGTACTGTTTCAAAAGCTTCCACAGCGTCTCCGTATGTCCCTGCACACCGTCCGCCCCATTGATCACAAGAATCGCATAATCGAGCACCCGGAGTGTCCGCTCCATTTCCGCCGAGAAATCCACATGTCCCGGCGTGTCCAGCAGTGTGATCTGAAGTCCGCCGAATGTAAGTTCTGCCTGCTTAGAAAAGATCGTGATCCCCCGTGCACGTTCCAGCTCATAAGTGTCCAGATAGGCATTCCCATGGTCCACTCTTCCCTGCTGCCGGATCCTTCCGCTCAGATAAAGCATGCTTTCCGACAACGTTGTCTTGCCTGCATCTACATGGGCCAGCAGACCGGCACATATATGTTTTGACGACTTTTTCGTCCTGTTTTTTTCTCTGTCCCCAGACGTATTTTCCATGAAAATACCCCTTTCTATGATTGATAATACAATGTGTATCATACCACAGAAAAGGGGATAAGTCGACCGGTCATTCTTTTACGCACACATTCTTTCAGATCACATCAGGAGTATCATGCGATCACCGGAATATATAAAAACAATACAAACCGCCCGTCTTCTTTTGTGATCTCCATGCTTCCCTCATATCTCTGTACAATTTCCTGAATACTCTTCAGACCATATCCATGCAGCTTCTGATCCTTCTTCGTTGTCTGCGGAAGAAAGCCTGACGCATTCTTTTCCGGCATCTTTTCTTCCTGGTCTGTCGTATTTTCTATTTTCAGCACGAACAGTCCTTTCTCATTCTTTGCCTGCAGCGCGATCTTTCTTCTCTGCACCGGCAGTTTCTCACATGCCTCGATCGCATTGTCAATGCTGTTTGCAAATAATACAGAAAGATCCACCGAATCCATGTCCATTCTGGTCGGCACTTGCAGACGATATTCAAAGTCGATCTGCTCCTGCGCCATTTTCCCGCTCTTTGTGCTCAGCACGGCATTGATCACCGGATTCGCGCAATACTGCACGTTCCGCCTGATTCCCGGCTGCTCCAAAAGGCGGTCAAGATATGTCCTGTGCTCTTCCCCAGAAAGCCCTGCCAGCGTCTGAAGATGATTTGCCATATCGTGCCGCAGCTTTCTGACTTCCAGCTGCTGCCGCTCCAGAGATTCATAATAAAGCTGGTTCATCTCCAGAAGCCGGCTTCGCTGCTCCAGTTCATACTGGTGAGACAGCACAACGACCGCCCAGATCAACCCGACAAAAGAGAGAAGGCAAAGACAGAGCACCGTTTTATTAAACGCTGCATTTGCCCGAAGAATGTCATTGCTATATTGCTGAAACAGCACAACGGATAAAACCGTACAAAAAGGAGTCATAGTAAGCAGTCCCAAAAGACTCCAGAGTCCATTTGATAATTCATAGGATTTCTTTGGAACAAATTTCTTTACGCTAAAATAAATCAGCAGATAAAAAAACAGCTTTACAAACAGATAGAAAACTCTTCCCCTGTCAGGCCAGAGCTCGTCGTCAGTTATCATCGTTACCATCAGATAATTATCTGTCAGCACACTGAACGAGGATGCAAGGCTGATGATCATAAAAGAAATCGACAACTTTTTCAGCAGATTTCCTTCACAACTCACCAAGATCCCCGCCACAAATACAAGTATCGTCGGCGGCAGATTGACAAGATCCCCGATAAAAAGCGGTATGGAGCTTAACAGCCAGCTGCCGCAAAAGAGCAGCGCTTTCCAGTACCATTGTCTTCGCACTACAAAGAAACGATCAATCATAAAGCTCACTACAAAAGCCATAAAGACAGAACATAGCATCTCAAATACTCTGAAATGTTCCGAAAGAAAAAGCATCCCCTTTTCTACCATGAAAGATCACCGCCGATCATAGCTTTTGCAAATGCCGCTACTGCATCCTGCTTCATCGCGCGACTGACCGGGAGCTCCTCCTCCCCGATGCGCACGGAAGATGCCCCGATATATGTCACTGCATCTGCATTGACGAGATAGCGCTGGTGGATCCGCACAAAAGACCGTCCAACCCGTTTTTCCACTTCATCAAGCTTCGCATAAAAGGACAATGTCCGCTCCTTTGTCACCGCCACCACTTTTCGCTTCTCGCTGTAAAAATACCGGATTTCATCCAGATAGAGTCTGTACACGCCATCTGCATTCTGAAAAACAAACTGCTTCTCTCCCGCCTGCTCCAGCTGCCTGCGCACCCGGACAAGAACGTCTGAGAGACGGGCCGCCTCCACCGGCTTTACAAGATAATCAACCGCCTGCACCCGGTACCCTTCAAACACAAAATCCCGATATCCGGTCACGAACACAATCTGCAGTCTCGTATCAAACCTGCGGATCTGTTCTGCTGCCTGGATCCCGCTGATCCCCTTCATTTCCACATCCAGAAACAGAAGGTCGATCTCGCCCGGATGCTTCTTCAGCCAGCTGACCGCCGTCTCTCCTCCGGAAAACTCATAGACGATCTCCTCCTGCCCTTCCTTCAACAATTTCTCAAGCGCAAACCGCAGCGCATCCCTCGCACAACTTTCATCATCACAGATTCCGATTCTTAACACTGTCTCTACCTCCCTGCTGTCATCCAGATTGTTTTTCTCTTCTGATCATTATAGCATATCTCACTCCATATGCGCTCCCCGCATTTCTCTATCTGCTTGCAAAACTTTCCATTCCGGCTGCCAGTTTTTACATTTCTCCCGATCCTCCTCCAAACATTACATCAGAGCTGCCATTCTTTCCATCCGCAAATCTGTTTCTCCTTTCCCATGCTATACTTTTTTAACAACAGCACAGAAGAATGATCCGGGAGCAGCAGATTCGCCCCTCCCGGATTCTGTCGATACAAATTTTATTTATACAATTCAGAAAGGTGGTATTTTTATGCTGTATGTAAAAAATCTTCATAAGTCTTATCAGGTCGGATCGGCCAGCTACGAGGTGTTAAAAGGAGTCAGTCTCAGCGTTGCGCAGGGAGAGTTTGTCGCTGTCATGGGACCATCCGGCTCCGGGAAAAGTACCCTTTTAAACTGCATCTCCTGCTACATTCCGTTTGAGGAGGGGAAGATCACGCTCGGACAAAAAGAATTAAAAGGCTTGCCCGAAGATGAACTTGCCCATATCCGAAATGAAAAACTTGGGTTTGTCTTTCAGGATTTTATGCTGCTTGACGGGCTGACCGTACGGCAAAACATCTTACTCCCTGCGATCATCCGCGGAAATGTGGGCAGAAAAGAAGAGGCGATGGCAGACCGGCTCTGCAGCCTGTTTGGCATCGAGCATATTGCCGGCAAATATCCGGCAGAAATCTCCGGCGGAGAACGGCAGCGGACCGCAGTTGCAAGAGCGCTGATCAACTCTCCTCTTCTGATCCTCGCAGATGAGCCGACCGGAAATCTTGACTCCAAATCCAGCCGCGCCGTCATTGATTCTTTTCTGGAAGCAAAAGCTTCTCTGAAAGCGACGATCTTCATGGTAACTCACGACAGTTTTTCTGCTTCCTTCTGCGACCGCGTTATCCTGCTCAAAGACGGGATTGTCTACAAAAATATGGAACGGAATGGTTCCCAGCATGATTTTCACGATGCGCTTTTAGAAGAATTAAAACAGATGAATACTTTAGAAGAGGAGGAAACTGACGATGAAAACCTTAACTGATACTTTTTCTGCTTTAAGAAAAAAGAACCGGAAAAATTATACACTGTACTTTGTCTGTAATTTTGTGGCATTATTATTGATTACCGCTTATTCCGCCATTCTCACCTCGCCAACTGTCCTTCTCGTTCTTCCGGAGGGCGGCGACAGCAGAAAACAGGCAATGATGATCTTCGCACTCGCCTGCGTCGGATGTGTGATCTTCACCATCTATGCCGGAAATATCTTCTTCCGCATGAAGTCAAGAGAACTCGGGATCTTTCTCGCACTTGGAACTTCAAAAAAGGTACTGCGGAATCATTTGTACAAAGATACTGCAGTTACCTCCCTCAGCGCTTCCCTTCTCGGGACCGCACTCGGCATTCCATTTGCCTGGTCGATCTGGCAGCTCTTCCGTCTGCTTGTCGTAGACAGCGATGAGATGGTTTTAGTTCTGGACTTTCGCTGTCTTTTGATCCCGGCAGCCTTTGTACTGATCGTACTCCTTTTTGCTTTCTCCCTCGGAAGACGGACACTCCACCGCACGAACATTATGGATGTAGTCAATGAAGAGCACAAAAACGAACCGGTGAGGGATGTGAAGCCATGGTATGCCTCTGTCGGTATTTTCCTGATGATCCTCGGAGGAACCGCAGGATATTTTGGACCACAGATTTATCAGACAGTATTCCGGCGCTTTTCCTCTCCATTTTTGCCTCTGCTTTACATACCGCTCTTCATCGGTCTGTATATGTTCCTTCTGCACATCGTTGTGCATGGGTTCGGAAGACATAAAAAACACCCATACAAAGGAATCATCTCGCGCAGTATGATGAAATTTCAGGGAAAACAGACCGTAAATAATATGATGGTCATCGCACTGCTCGTAGCAGGCGGCGCCTTTGCACTGTTCTATATCCCAACACTCGAGACCAGTCAGGCGATGCAGGTGAAAGCCACCCCATATGATTATTCTTTCCACTGTCCGGTCGGTCAGCCGGTTCCGGGAAAAGAGGAAATCGCCAGTCTTGCCAGCGATTATGACCTCTCGATCAAAGATTACAAGGAACAGGCAACGATTCTTCTCGGCATGTCAACTACGGTAGAACGAACGACAGACGATGGAAAACTCTACACGGTCTATGAAGAATTTGCCAACGAAGGAACTTTCCTTACCGCCTCCGCTTTTGAATTTCTGACTGGGCAGGAGACAGAAGTTGCACCCGGAACATACAAGGCTGTTTCCAATGCGGATGAGACCGACACCTACTGGCTTGCCTCCGATGCAGATCAGATCATCAACATGACAACGATGGAAAAACTTCCGGTCACCTTTGACGGCTATGTTCATTACGGTCTGTTCTCCGGACGCTCGAATTACTATGTCCTAAACGATGCAGACTATGAAAAGATAGCATTCGGTCTGGATGATGAATGGAAAGAGCATCACGTTCTGTTTAACATTGACGGAGAAGACAACTACGAATTCGCCGACAAACTCTTCCATGTTTTTATGGATGCTCTCGGAGAAAAATATGCGGTCTCATCAGGCTATGACCGCGTTGTCAAATATGGCCGTTCCGTAGACGGAGAAAGCTATTATCTCGACGAACCTGAATATGCCTCCGAGGCAAAAGTAGATTATGCGGACTGTGACGGAAGCAATTTCCGGTTCGGATGGAAATATATGCCTTCCTTTAGAATGCTGGACTCCACTGATTTCATCCGCACAACGGCAGTTTATCTGATGCTGTTCCTCTTTATCACGATCATCTGTGTCATGGCGGCTCTGATCATCTGCTATACAAGAAGTATTTCCATCGTTCTGAACAACCGCTACGTCTTTGAGGACCTGAAACGCCTCGGTGCTTCCCCTGCATTCCTCACAAAAGAAGTAAAGGCACAGACGAGAAAAATCTTCTTTACACCTTCCATCGTCGGAATGGTCGCCATGTACCTCTTCTTCACCATGATCATGTACGCAAATGACAGCATCCTTTCTTACACTGAAATCGCTTCACTGCTTGTGTGCCTGGCACTTTTGTTCGCACTCGTCCTGATCATCTGGATCGTATACAATACAACGATCCGCAAGATGAAACAGATGCTGGGAATCCAAACCAGCTCTGAAGCATAATTTCATCTGAATACACAAAGAATGCCGCAAAGCGCTTCCTGCGATCACTTTTGCGGCATTCTTCCTATCACTCATTTATTTCTGTAAATATTTTTCTTTCAGTTCCTGAACCTTTGCACTGTATGCGGCATTTTGCTTCTGCTGAATCAGATTTCTTCTGATCGCATCTTTTACCTCATCAAAAGATGCCACAGCTGCCTCATTTTTCTTCTCAACTTTGATCAGATGATAACCAAACTGTGTCTTTACCGGTCCTACCACATGACCGATCTCAGCTGTAAATGCTGCTTCCTCAAATTCTTTTACCATCTGTCCCTTTCCAAATTCTCCGAGGTCTCCTCCTCTTGCACCGGACGGACAGGTGGAAACTTCTTTTGCAGCATCCTCGAATGCTTTCTCTCCACTTGTAATAGACTCCAGAACAGAAGTACACTTTTCTTCTGAATCTACTAAAATATGTTTTGCACTGACAGTCTCTCCCTTTGTAAACTGTTGCTTATTTTCCTCATAGTAAGCTGCCACTTCCTCATCTGTCACAGTCACATCCTTTAATGTCTCTCTCATCGCGAGCTGCGCAAGAATATCTCTCTTCGCATTTTCTAAAATCTTCGCAAATTCCTCAGTCTCCTCAAGCTTTGCATCCTCTCCTGCCTGCGCAAATAAATGTAAAGAGATCAACTGCTCCAAATACTGCTGTCTGAACTGCGGATTTGTCACATATGCCTGCTGTTCTCTCGGCGCATTCTGTAAAAATGCATCCAGCTCCGCATTTGTAATTTCCTTACCTGCAACGACTGCTAAAACTTCATTACTCATGATCTTTCTCCTTTTGTTTCAAAAATTCATTATGGGAATATGATACTATAAAGGGGGAAGATTTGCAATTTGAACTTCTGCTCTTCCCTCCGGCACCGTTCACTCCTTTTCTCTCCCGCATTTTTTAAACTTATCTCGGCATTACTGTAGAAAAGAAGTATTTTTCTCCAATATAATAGCATTCCACATAATATAGCGGCATCCCGGAGTCTAAAAACGCAACGCACTCCATCTTTAACACTGGTGAATCATGTGTAATTTGAAGACTTTCCTGTACCTTCTGAGACGGAAGTTCTGCTTCCAACCGAACTTTTCCGTGTCCCAGCTTCAAGCGATATTCTTTTTCATAGATTTCGTAGAGTGAACTATGATCATCTAAATGTTTCTGAATGTCTGGACACAGTCTCTCCGGCACATAATTAATTTCATATGCCATCGGCTGTCCATCACCTTTCCTGATCCTGACAATCTTATAGCATTTTTCTGAGGACTCTAAATGAAGTTCTTTTAAAATATGCTGATTTGACAGTGCCGATAGTTCTATCGAAATAAATTCAGAAGATGGAACCACATTTCTCTTTCTCATCTGTTCTGTAAAACTTTCTAATTTTGTCAGTCCATAATCCGATTTTTTCTGCTTTACAAAGGTACCGACTGCTGCTTTTCTGACGATATAATCCTCATTTTCCAATTTTCCAAAAGCCTTTCTGACAGTATCTCTGCTCGCCTGATACAGTTCCTGATATTCCTTTTCAGTCTTCAGCTTCGTTCCTGCAGCATATTCTCCACTCTCTATCTTTGATTTCATATCCTCATAAATTAACAGATAGCGAAATTTTGCCTGATTTTTTTCCATGTTTTTCCTCCTCACATTTAAATATATCATAACAAAAAAAACGCTATCTGCAAATATTGTTCCCTATATTTTATCCACTTTTCAGCAGCCTTCTTTTACCTTTTCGACTACAGATCAAACAGCCAAAAATCCCCGGATTGCCTTTTCCACAGCCATCTCTGCCATTTTATCAATCGCTGTGCCAACCACTAAAATATTTACCCCCGTCTCTTTGAATGCCTCAAAATTTTCCAAATTAATTCCTCCCTCCGCAAGTGTCGGAACATGTACGGCTTCTACCATAGCACAGAGCCGTTCTTTTAAAAATGGATGTATTTTTCCTGCTTCCACTCCTTCGTAGCTCATTCCGGTCATCATTCCAATCATATCGACACCGATACTTTCCATTCTTTTTGCTGTTTTCTCCACTTCTTCTGGCTGTTCTGCTGAAATCCCAAATGTATGCAAATCTGTCGGGAGACCAATATAGGCATCTACACAGAGCCCATATTTATGCGCTGCAGCTACAAGTTCTTCCAGATCCCCCAGACTTGATTTATGCGTATGAAGTCCATCTGCCCCACTTCTTGCTATTTTTATAAAATCCTCCTCTCGAATCGGCGTCGGCATGATTTCCGTAAACCCTCCTGGAATTCCAACTGTAATATAGATCTCATTTCCAACTACGTTCCGGATTCCTTTCGTCACTTCCGCCATCTGCGAAACTGAAATCTCATGTCGGATTTTTTCTGCTTCGTGCATAGATGTAACTCCTTTGTATCCTCTCGCCAGAGCAAGAGCCGGATGATTTGGCTCCAGCATACTGACTCCGGCATCCACCGCTGCCTTTGCCATTCTCGCATCATCCCCTGTAATCCCTGTACTCAGGATTGTATGCCCATTTCCTTTCTCCAATGCTTTTCTTACCTTTTCCATACTAAATTGCATTTTTCTGTTCATGTCATTTTGAAACATCCTTTTTCCCTCCAGTTTTTATCTTATTTATAGAAAATATTTCCTTTCCAAATCGATTCTTCTACTCTGCTGCTTTCTCTTTGCCTCTTTCTATTTTGTTACAAAACGCTGTCAAAATAAATGCGGCAAATACAGAAAATACCATACAGATTATTGCTTCCAAAACTTTACTGTTCGATAAAAACGGCGCCATAAAGCAAGGAACATATGCCGTACATTTTACATTGAGCGCCCCTATCAAAAGTCCACTGAACGTTGCTGCCGCAATTGTGGAAGCGAATACTTTCTTGCTGGAAAACATAAAAGGATAGGCTGCTTCCGCAAAGGTTCCAAATGCCAGATTGATAATCAGATTCGGAATACTTGCAACCCTGTCACTTGTTTTTCTAGGAGCAACAATATTTGCAAGCTGAATTCCCGCACATACCATGATCAGACAACACAGATCAATACATCCGAGAAAACTATAACCTGAAGCCTCCATTTCCAAAAGCACTATTGGAAGAATCGCCGCATGATACACCCCGCCTATAATTGCAAACCAAATGGTAAATCCCGCAATGCCTCCTGCAAGAACCGCATTATAGTCGAGTGCCCAGTCAATCGCTGCTTTGATCATATTTCCTCCCCATGACGCTGCCGGCGCCACAAGAAACATCCCTATAAATCCTGCCACAAGACCTGCAACACCTCCTGCTGCTATATTAGCAGTCGTTCCCGGCACTTTGTATTTAAAGCAAATAGAGATAATGTAATAAGAAAAAATTCCAGCTAAAATACCAACAATCATTCCTCCAATAATACCGCCATCGACAGACAATGCTCCTCCTACAATTCCCGCTACAATCCCAACCTCATCCAGACCAGAAATCTGCTTGGCCGCAATCGCTGAAAGAACAATCGGAAGAAATCCTACCAATGTATTAAATACATCTTCCAACATGCCAAGTCCTGGAATCTTGCTAAGAGCAAGGCATAATGCCATTGCAATAAAGCCCGGCATAGATGCCATCATAATTCCCCTGAAGTTGATCCGTTTCCATATACTGCCTTCCTGATTCTGCTTTCCTCCTGCAGTTTCACCTATAACCGGACTGTACTTCAATTTCCATTCTTTCGCAAAAGCTGAAACAGCAGAAATTGCCCTTGTCCGGTTTGTTGTCCCGGTCGTTCCCGAAGCTGCAATGACTCTGCATCCCATCGCCTGTGTATTTGCCATAGAAGTCCCACCAGTTCCTGCCAGTGGAATCTGCTTCTTTGCCGCCTCAGTAAGTGCCTCAAAATTTACTCCCTTTGGATCACAACTTAGCAAAATCATTCCGTCAATCTGTCCGTTTCTCACCATCCCGGCCAGTTCCGCATCATTCTTTTTAGCCTGTTCATTCACCTGCTGTAAGGTCATATCCTCTCCGCATGACACTTCTCTTTCTCCTTCTAATGTCCAAAGCCTTGCTTTTGCATTCTGAGAAATATTATCCATCGTCGTATCCGTTCCTATAAACTGCACATAAGCAATTTCCATACCTGCCGACTCTGCTTGAACAAATATTTCTCTCATCATTTTTGCCGGATCATTTCCTCCCTGATTATAGAGATTTCCACCACTACTTCCAATCACTGCGAGTTTCTTCATTGTCATCTCCTCCGTTCTTTTTAGTATGGTTTCATATTATCATAAAATACGTATTTTTAACATTGATATATTTCATAAAATACGTACTTTATTTTAATATATTTTTCACAAAAATTTCGTGTTCTAAATACATTAGCAGTATATTTTCACATATTTCTAAAAGCAAATATATTATATCAATCATATTATTATAATTATTCTTGCTGGCACTTCACATTTTGTACTTTATAAAATTGTATTTCAGTATAATTATAGATTTTTAGTAAATAAAAATACGTATAATACATTCTTAATAAAAGAATAAATAAGAAAACTTATTCTTTGAAACAAAACTTTGATTACAAAATAAGTAGTACAAACTTTTCCTTTGTAAAATGTCTGCACTACTTATCTTATTAAAATATATTATATCTTTCTGATGGTATCTTTTAATGTCTTATGTTATAGTTTGTCATTCTCTTTATCTCCATAGATAATCTTCAATTCACCTACCGTATATGGTACTTATATTCTAATCCATACTCCCACGCAGGGAGTGACACCATACAATCTATGCATTCCGTCAATCACGATATTTCAATCCACACTCCCACGCAGGGAGTGACTATATTCCGCAGACGGTGGTATACGCGTAAGGCTTATTTCAATCCACACTCCCACGCAGGGAGTGACGAGAAAGGAGGTGGACAAGCATGAGTATTT